>JBFIJS010000119.1:0-8835 GCA_041600595.1 Saprospiraceae bacterium
AACCTCGGCTTTCCCGATGCCCTGAAGCACCTGGCCCGAAAGTACCGGATCGAGATTGAAGAGGTTCAGCTTACCCCGGAAATGGCAGCCGAGCAAGCCGAAAGGGAAAGTCTTTTCATCGTGAATGAGTTTGCCAAATCTTTTTATCAGGACCAGCTGTTGCACACTGACATAGGCAAAAGTGTCGGACTCAGCTATTTTAAAGGACGGGGTTTTCGGGAGGAAACAATCAAAAAATTCGGGCTTGGGTTTTCCCCAAACCAACGCGATGCACTGACCCAAAAAGCCACCCAGATGGGCTACAAACCCGAATACCTCAGCCGGTTGGGCCTCTCCAAAAACGGCCGGGACTTTTTCTGGAACCGGGTCATGTTCACCATCCACAACCTGACCGGAAAGCCCATTGCTTTTGCCGGCCGCATTCTCCAGAAGGATGTCAAAGCTCCGAAATACATTAACTCGCCCGAAACGGAGATTTATACCAAAAATAAAATCCTTTACGGGGCCTATTTTGCCAAAAACCAAATCCGGAAACAGGATGAGTGTATCCTGGTCGAGGGTTATACCGATGTTATTTCCCTGCACCAGGCTGGCATCGAGAATGTTGTCGCATCGTCCGGTACGTCGCTCACGGAAGGTCAAATCCTGTTAATCAAACGGTTTACCCCGAATATAAAAATACTGTACGACGGGGATGCTGCCGGTATCAAAGCCGCGCTCCGGGGACTGGACCTGGTGCTGGAAAAAGACATGAATGTCAAGGTCGTCCTGCTGCCCGACGGGGAAGATCCTGACAGCTATCTCCAACGGGTCGGGGCGACAGCCTTCACAGAATACCTGGACCAGGAGGCCAAAGATTTCATCCTTTTCAAAACGGACCTTTTACTGGCAGAGGTTGGCTCCGATCCGGTAAAACGAGCCGGGCTGGTGCGGGACATTGTGGACAGCATCGCCAGGGTACCCGATCCTTTCAAGCGGGCGTTTTACGTAAAGGAGTGCGCCCGCATCATGGAATTAGATGAGGAGGTGCTGATTTCCGAGACCAATAAAGTGGTCAAAAAAATTCTCCAGAAACGCGAATCCGACCGGAATAAAAAAACGGCTACGCAGGTTCACATTGTCAGCGAAGGAGAATTCCCGCCGGAAACCCCGCCGGCCATGTCCGAAAAGGTCATTGATATTTCATCGAAAAAAGAAGACGTCGGCGATGAATTTCAGGAGCGGGAAATTGCCCGTCTGCTGATAGCCTTCGGCGGAGAAATGTACGATCAGGAAGAAGAATTAACCATCGCTGAATACATCCTCGGAAATATCGAAGAGGTACTCGAAGATTTCGACAACGCCCAGTATCAACTGATAGTTAAAGAATGTCTGGACAGGGTCATGGCCAAAGAAAAATTATCGCCTCAATATTTTATCGGTCATCAGGATCACCAAATGAGTGCCCTCGCCGTCGACCTGCTACACTCCCCTTATGAGTACAGTCCGGGATGGGAAGCCAGAGAGCTTTATTTACACTCACAGAAAATGCCGGAAGATAATTTTACAAAAGATTCGGTCAGCGCTTTGTTGCGTTTTAAATTAAAAAAGATCATGCGCCTCTGTGATAAAAACCAGCAGCAATTAAAAAATTTGCAAGCGGACGATGATGCCGCTAAAATGATGCGTTTATTAAAAGTACAAGCTAAATTATTAGATATGCGCAACGAACTGGCCAGGCAATTGGGAACAGTGGTGTTAAAATAAGCGGATGGAGAAGAGAAAATGATTTAATCCAAATATTTAATTACATGTTCCAGATCGTATAAATGAAATTTCACACTGAAATCCGGAAATTTAATTCTCACCTCGGGATTCACTTTTTTACTTAGTCCTTTTACATCAAAATCTACCGCCGGATACCGGGCCATAAACTCTTCCAGACTTTCATCAATCACAAACTCAACATGCTCATAACCAGCAGTATAGGGCGACCCTGCTTTGGGAGAAGGTAATTCCAGTAAATATATTTTTCGATGATTAAAAATAATGGGTGCCGATAATTTAAACGTAGCAATAGGGCGCCCGTTAATATAGCTTTCGGTTAATAAATGTCCATGAAAACCCAATTCATTTTTTAACGCCATATATTGTTCAGGACTATCAGTACGGTAACAGATATGATCAAGTGGGTAATTCTCAACATTTATATTTTGCTGTTGCAATGACGTAAATATTTGCTCCAAAAATAGTGTTGGATCAGGAAGTATTTTATTAAAAATCATAAACAACGAATTTGTTTTCTTAATAAGAAACGCTCTGCGTTTTTAGAAAAATGCAGAGCGTTGCTATATCGAATTACTATATTTTTTAAAAAGTTTATTTAATCGGTTTCATATTGTCCTTTGGCTCTTTGTCAATTAGTAAGAGGAACGGATCAATGCCTGCTTCCTGCGGTTTTTCATCCACTATGAATGTAAATGTATTTTCCGGGGAATCGATCCTTACCCGCTCCCGGTAAAGAGTTTTACCATATTCTTTATCGCCTTCCGCTTTGGCAAAAGCACCAATTTCGATAATATCATTTATGGGCACTTCCGATTCTTTCCCCATTTCATCCGATTTAAATTTCCTGGTGGAAACATCAATGGTGACTTTGTATTTCCCTCCTTCCAGTTCTTCCACTTCCACTTTCTCACACCGGTTTTCAAAAATGGTAATATCCTCAAACAAATCTTTGATCATGTAATCCAGCGAATCAGGCGTGACCGCATAAAACTCATCAATGACATCGAGGCTGACCGGAAATGGCGCATCCTTATATTTGAATTTATTTAAAAAACGCCGCAACGCCAGGTTCACACTATCCTCCGAGATCATTTCCTTGAGGTAGTACATCACGACCGATCCCTTGTTGTAGTGTGCATAGCCCTGGCCCTCACAACGGGCGAGTGGCATTTCCTTGTCGGTCTCCCGGCCGCGGCCCCGGAGGTATTTGTCCATTTCATATTTCATAAATTTACGCATCTGATCGCGGCCGTATTCTTTTTCCATGACCATCAGGGCGCTGTATTGGGCAAAAGTTTCCGTGGTCATCTCGGCCCCCTGCATAGCAGCGCCGCACTCCTGGTGAGCCCACCACTGATGACCAATTTCGTGGGCAGCTACGTAAAACATGATGTCGAGGTCGTCCTCTTCGGGCTTAAAATCCTGAATAAACCCGACACTTTCCGAGTAGGGCATGGTGCCGGGAAACGCCTGGGCAAAACTGGCAAACCGGGGAAATTCAATGATGCGGCATTGCTTATGGTAGTAGGGCCCAAAGTTGGTGGTGTAATAATCCAGCGATTTTTCCATGGCTGCCAGCATCCGCTCTACGTTGTAGTCGTGACTGGGATGGTGGTACACTTCCAGGCTGATGCCGTTCCAGTCTTTCTTCGCCACTTCATACCGGGCCGACATAAAACTGTAAAAATTCCAGGCCTTTTGGTCCAGTTTGTACAGAAAACAACGGCGGCCATTTTCTTCCCATTCTTTGCGCAACGACCCCGGAGCGATGGCAATCTGGTAGGGTGCCGTCCGGATGGTCGTTTGCACCATGACCCAGTCCGCGTCCGTACCGAGGTAAGAATTCATACGGGCAAGGGTGTCGGTGCGGTCGAGTTCGGGGAAACGGGACCGTTCCGGGAGACCGTATTTTTTCCGCTTTTGTTTGTCGGTCATTTCTGCGTTGGGGGAATAACCAAAAGAAGGTGCGATATCCGTGTTGTTGAAAAAAGCACCGTTTTGCACGAGTTTGGCAAACGTCACTTCGTTTTCAAAACCTTGCGGAATAAAACGGGTCGTAAAATCCAATTGCAGGGAATCGCCGGGTTGCAGCGGCGGATTTACGGCATAGATCCGAAAATAGACGTCCGAGTCATTTTTCAGTAGTTCCAGCCGCTGGCTGCGCAGTTCGAAATCTCCGTTGGCAGGTACATTGACCAGCAAGGAATCTACCATTTTCCCCGACCGGTTTCTCACCCAATACTGGCCATTGGCGATCATGGCCCTGTTTTCGGGCAGCAGATCAATGTCGTAGGTCACTTCGTAAATTCTCGGTTGTGGCGTTTTGGAGAGTTTTTTATAGTCTTTTTCGTAACGGACAGTTAGCAATTCTGTCTCTTTACTATTTCGGAACGAATTGATATTGAAGGTATTATGATAAACCCAGCCGGCAATCAGCAAAAACGACACGATGGCACCGATACCAAAATAGCGGTAACCGCTCCATTCTTGCCTGGCAATGGCAGAGCGGCTTTTGAAACCCGATTCTTTTCCCCGGTTCCAAAACAGGAACGCTCCCAGAGCCATCAAAGTGCTGAAAGCCAGCCAATAAGCATTGAACCAGCCCAGCCCCTTGTAGAAGGGTTCAAAGCCATAAAAATCAGACAAGGTGTAGTCCGGTGTAGCGCCGAAGTCAACCATATTGGTCGAAATATTCAGTACATCCGTGATGATGTCGATGGCGAATAAAAACACAATGACGATGGCAAACCCCAGGTACATATTTTTCGAAAGGGAATGCACCAGCATGGATAAGGCCATGATAAAAGCAAACAGCAACATATCCATGATCAGCAACTCCCGGATGTAGGTGCCGATGTTGTACTGATGATAGCCGTAAGCACTTTGGGTAATGACGGCGGCCACGATCAACAGCGACGACAACAAAAACATGACGGTCAGGATGGACAGGTATTTCCCCAGGTAAATGGTCCAGTTTTTCATGGGCAGCGAATCGTAAATTTCATCCATTCTGGCGTTGCGTTCTTTCCAAACCAAAAACCCGCTGAAGTACACCATGATAATCACGGCAAACAGATAAAATGCACCACGCACGATGCTCACCATGGTAAAAGTCGTCGGAAGCTCGTGGGTGCCGTAGCCATCGTTGGCAAAGAGAAAATTCGGAATGGTGTTCAGTAACCCCAGAAAAGCCAGCAGGATAAACGGCACACTTTTCACAATACCCAACACCTCCGTTTTATACTGGCTCCAAAGCTGCACCAGTTGCACCTGTATCCCGCTCCGGGGCATTACTTTTGGCAAAGCCCCCAGATGCCGGATCGCCAGGCCGGTCTCCTCCGTTTTGGATTCTTGTTTCTTTTGTTTCGTATTTTTTTGTTCAAAACTGAAAACCCGGTACCCTACCACCAAAGCAATCAGGCCTACAGTCACCCAAATAAGACGATTGAGCAGGAGCAACCCGGACAGTCCAAAGACGGCAGTGTTCTTGTCGTTGACGGTCCAGTATTTTGTCATGACGGCAAAAGTCCGGTTGCCAAAAGGATCGAGCAGGGCTCCGATCGTTTCGTACTCGATGTCCCGCAGCAACCCCTGGGATACGCCATAAGCCACCAACAACAACGCCGCCGCCACAAACGGATAAATCGTTGATTTGGTCCTGGCAGCAATGGCATACAAAAAGCCACCGACAAACACCGTATTCGGGATCACAAAAACGATCCACGCCATCAGGTGGCTTTTTATTTCCAAAGGCCCGAAGCGGCCCGGATCGAGCCATTCGGCCATTCCGTTGAGCCCCATGGCCACCCACATACCCAGCGACACTCCCAGCAATGGCAACATGGAAACGAGGATCGAGCCCCAGAAATGGCCGAAGTAATAACTGCTCTTACGGATGGGTTTAGAGAAAATAATTTGATCGGTCTTTTTCTCAAAATCCCGGATAGCCGCTGAATTGACAAATGCGGCCACCAGAAGCACCGTGATGATCGAAAAAGTCGCATACCAGTTCATGGTTACGAAAGGTGCATTTTTATAAATATTTCCAAAACTGCCGCCAATGGAGACATTGTCGCTAACGGTGGCGGTGGCGCACAGAAAGCCGATCACCAACAGGAAAACATAGGGCATCGGTGCTTTGAGCCACGTCTTTATTTCGAAATCAAAAAAATTTTTAAACATGGTTGGATTGTTTCAATTTGATGATTTTGTCGCCCGAGGGCTGCTTCGGTTTCGCCTTACTGGCAGTTGAGTCGCCCGGTTCAGGTTTTACATGATTCTGGAAAAGAACACGTCTTCCAGATCGGGCGAAGAGGCCCGGAAACCGTCGCCGGGATTGGCATCGTGCAGGATGTGAATGATGGGTTTGCCCGCCACCAATTTTGAGGAAATAACCTGGTATTTCTGGTGGTATGCTTCCATTTCCGGCTTGGAAATAGCCTTTTCCCAAACCTTACCGCTGAGCTCGGACATGGCGGCATGGGGCTGCCCCTGGTACCGGACTTTCCCCTGGTGGATGATTGCCATATTGGAACAAAGCTCCCGCACATCTTCCACGATGTGGGTGCTGAGAATAACGATTACGTTTTCTCCTATTTCCGAAAGGAGGTTGTAAAAACGGTTGCGTTCGCCGGGGTCGAGGCCGGCGGTGGGCTCATCGACGATGATGAGTTTGGGGTCGCCGAGCAGGGCCTGGGCAATACCAAAGCGTTGGCGCATTCCCCCGGAATAAGAGGATACCGCCTTCTTTTTGTGTTCCCACAAGTTGACCCGATGCAGCAGGGCATCAACCATTTCCTTGCGTTCACTGGATTTGGTGATGCCTTTTAAAACGGCCAGGTGGTCGAGCATGTGCTGCGCCGAAATACGGGCATACACGCCAAACTCCTGTGGCAGATATCCGAGCAAACGGCGCAGTTCGTCCTTCTGCTCCAGCACATTGATATCGCCTAAAGTAGCGGTTCCACTGTCCGCTTCCTGTAAAGTAGCCAGAGTGCGCATCAGGGTGCTTTTGCCGGCGCCGTTGGGGCCAAGGAGCCCGTACATACCGGTTGGAATATCAAGGGAAACGTCGTCGAGGGCTTTTACGCCGTTGGGATAGGTTTTGGAAAGATTGCGAATGGTTAGTTGCATGATGTATGGTTGTTTTCGATTGGATGAGCAAGGTACAAAATGATATTTCAAACAAAGTGCGCCAATATCTCTGGCAGAAAACTGATGGATGAATTTTTTAGACGAAAGTTGTTTGATCAAGGGTTACAGGATTATTAGTAAGCCATTAATTGACTGTTTTTGGCAATTATACTTATAAAGCATGTTGTTATTGGGCATTAAGTATTCTGTTTTCCTAACTTGGAATTTGAACTAAAAATCCTTCTTATGAAAACAATCCTTTTCTTCCTGCTGGTCGCCTTCGCTGTAAACTCACTGGAGAGTCAAATTCCTTTTGCCCCGATCGGGGCGAAATATTATACAAAATCCGAGTGCCCTCCGTACGGTGGACCACCCCCCATCCTGTGGGGAATAACTGTGGACTCGGTGATTCAGGGAAAATATTGCACACAAATAAGCAGTGGTTTTACGAATCAACTTGGTTACCTGAACGACGGCAATGCTTTTGTCCATTCAGACGGATACCAGGTATTTATCTATGACGAGTCAGCAGAAGTTTTTCATTTGGTTTATGATTTTGCAAAAGAAAAAGGAGAATCCTACCGGATCAAATTAGATGAGTATTCTTTTAAGACCGACTCTGCTACCGTGGTGGTTGATGATGTGCTTGACATTGACTACAATAATCACCCGGCCGTGCGGCAAAAATTAACCGTTACTTCCGACAATGATTCGACCAGTTGGTGGGACGACTTTTCGGTGGACATCTATGAAGGGATTGGTGGGTTGAATGGGAATAGATTGCTGATTCCACAATGGGTATTGATCCATACTCATTGTTATACTCAGGATCTTTGCTATTACTCTCCTTTAACCGGGGCGGTTCCCCTCCTGGGAAATGGCAGCCAGCCCTGCGAACCGGTCACCGTCAGAGACGAACAGTTTCTCAGCTATTTCCAGATTTCACCCAATCCGTCTCACGGCGCCTTATCCGTGCAATATGATTTTCCGGTGAAATACCAGGATGTATCTGTACACATATTTGACAATACCGGGAAGCGAATCCGAATGGTCAAATTGGAATATCTAACCGGAGTCATGAATATCCCCGAACTAACATCTGGAATTTATTCAGTAGCCATCGTTTCCGAAGGGCAAATGTTGGGCGCAAAAAAAGCGGTCGTCTTGGAGTAAAAATACCTGGAGGGTTACCAGATTGGATTGATTACATTTGCCTGAACAAAAACTTATTTCATGCAAAAAACAATCACCTTTTGTATTGTCCTGCTTTCCCTCGTCCATGTTTCCGGACAAAATCTGACCGGCAAACAACTATTGCAAAAAAGCATCGAATACCACGACCCGCAGGGAAAATGGCCCACTTTCAAGGGAGGTCTTCACCTCCTCGAAACCCGGCCCGATGGCCCCGACCGCAAGACCCATGTACACCTCAACAATAAAACCGCCTACTTTGAATTGATCCAGCACCGGGACGAAAACGAACTGGTGCATGTGTTGGAAAATGGACAATGTTTTCAACTGCTGAATAAATCCCGCAACATTTCGGAAGAAGAACGGAAGCAGCACCAATTGAACTGCGACCGCACCTATTTGCTCCGCAATTATTACCTCTACCTCTGGGGCCTGCCGATGAAACTGAAAGACCCCGGCACTAAGGTCCACGACGAGGTCGGCAAAACGGAATTTCAGGGAAAGCAGGTCTTATCATTGAAAGTTACCTACGACGAAACGGTCGGCAAAGACACCTGGTATTTTTATTTCAACCCCGGTAATTACGCCCTGACGGGCTACCGGTTTTTTCACGATGAATCACAAAATGATGGGGAATACATCACCCTGGAAGGAGAAAAAACCATCAAAGGCATCCGTTTTCCACAAACAAGAAGTTGGTACTACAATGCGGATGACAAATTACTTGGAACGGATAGCCTGAAA
>JBFIJS010000120.1:0-8823 GCA_041600595.1 Saprospiraceae bacterium
AACAGCAGGAAGTGCCCCTTAAAATCCCCTTGGGCCGAGCAGTCTGATGCCTCAAAGCGAGATGAACTCTCCGGCCCACTTGCATGAAAGAAAAATTAAAGAAAATTTAAATTACACAGTATTTACGAATCGGGGGGAAGTTGCTTTATTATTTGGGCAGCCTCCTGCCTCTTGGGGTGCATCGGTTGGTTGATGATCACTTCGAGCGCAGAACGGGCTTCTTGTGTCTTCCCCATCCGGAGGTAGGCTCCGGCCCGGTACCACTGAGCCAGCTCATCGGGCCGGTTTTCTTCTGCTTTGGCAAAATAGGGTAACGACTCATCGGGGCTGCCTTGTTGTAATAAAACAACCCCTTCGAGAAGGGCAAGGCCGGATGAGGTCAATACTTGCCGGGTTGGATCAGTGGCTTTGATCTGTTGAAGGGCTTGGGCGGCAACTTCTTTTTCTCCATGAATGACCGCCTGGTTCAGTTCTGCCAACAACGGCGTCAATAAGTTTTTGAGGGAATCCGGATTCGAACCGGATTGAAGATCCCGCACAACATTTATTGGTACGGGTAATTTTTGGATGGGGTAGTACTGTTCGTACAGTGCAATGGGTGTCGATGGCGAAATGGCTGGCGGCTGACTTTCTTCACCTTTTGGCAATAACCAGTACAGGAGGATGACTGCCAGTAAGACAATAATGATAAGCAGCAGCGGCTTGCTTCTATTGGCTTGTTTTGTCTGCACGGGCTCGGCCATGATGCTTTGCAGGTTTTTTCGGAGGGCAGCTACATCCGGTTCGTTTTGTGCCGTCAGCGTTGCTTTTACCAGGGATACTTCCTTCGCCAGTGCCGGGTCATTTTTCATGGCCAAAGCAAACAAGTCCTGCTCCTCTTGGGTCAGCGACCCTTCCAGCCATGCCAGGATTTTTTCATATTGTTGCTCTTCCATCTTTACGGTTTAAAGTGAATGATCAGACCCGATGTTCAGTTCGTTGAAACGGACATCCCCTTTAATCAGGGAAATGAGTTTTTTTAAACATTTTGACCTGATCTTCCGGGAATAGTCGTAGGAGTGTCCGGTGATGGTCGTGATTTCATCGTGGCTTTTGTTTTCTACGATGCCGAGTTGTAGAACCTGCCTGCAGCCTCGGTCCAGGTGTCTGAATTTTTCCCGGTATAATTTGAATTCTTCCGTTTTTTCCACATGTGTCTCCAACGCTGCCACAAACTTTAATACCACAGGGTCATCCGTTGTGACCCCCGCATCGAATTTATTCCGCCGCAGTTTTTTGAGCCAGAGCCGGGCACCAATTTCTGTAAGGAAAGTATTGAGTTTGCAGGTCAGCACCAATTCTTCCTGTTTTACCTTTCGTAAAAGTGCCTCCAAAACATCCATAAAAATATCCTTGGCGTCCTCTTCAGTTCCACTGTTATTTATCACATACCTGCGTATGCTCGGAAAAAAATCCCCATGTAAATCGCGCAGAACTTTTGCGTCGTTGGTGCGGATAGCAAGGAGGTAAGTTTCGTTGGAATGTTTGGCCATTACTGATGGGTTAGAAGACCAAAGCTAATAGCTGATTTTATTTTGTCCAAATTGTCTGGTATTTCTTCGCCATACAAATAGTGCCAGCGCAACTGCAAACAGGGCAATAAGGTAATATGGCCATAAAATATTATTGTAAAATAAGGGGTTGTCGTCACCGATCAGCATCATCGTCGACCAGTAATAAGGATGAGTATATTCCTGTTTAATGGTGTTCTTATAAAAGTTTCGTTGTGCCTCACAAAGTGCCTGATCCTTACCCATGCCTGCTTTAAGATTATTGAAAAACCCACTTACGATCTTTTGGGTTGGCTCATCGCTGGCCGTCCACAGGCTCATCACCACGTTGGGAACGCCAGCATATTTAAACGCCCGGCTTAATGACATGACCCCTTCTCCTCGTTGCAATTTACCGGCACCGGTATTACAAGCGCTGAGTACGGCCAGGTCAGCATTCAGGTGCATATTGTACATTTCGTAGGCATGGAGTCGGCCGTCTTCGGAGGTGTCTTCCGGGGTCTTTTCGAATGCCAGTTGGCTGAACAAGGGCTCTATATCATTGGTAAGGGCATGCATGGCGAGGTGGAGAATGCCGGCCTGCGGGGCATTTTGTTTAAAGGCTTTTTCCGTTGCGGCACTTCCGGTAAAGGGTAGACCATCCAGGGTCTTCGATGCGGTTTCCACTTCAGAGCCGTTGTGGGTCAGTGGTGCCAGTTCGCCCCGCAGCAGGCCAGGGTACAGTTCGGCCAGTTTGACGCTGTCCGTTTCGCCCCGGCTGGCAATGGGGTCGCCGTTGCCATAAGATGGTGCAAAACCACAGTAGGGAAGTCGTTTTTTGTTTAGCCGCTGCCAAAGACTACGTGGCTTGGTGTGCTTGCTTTCGACCATGAGGGTCGCAGAATATTCATAGCGGATGTCATGGTCACGGATGAGGTAGGGCAATGAGCGGTAATCAGAATTGGCAATGGTATTTTCATCCGGGTCTTCTGTGAGTAATAAATTAAACGGCAGGAAATTTAGGATGCCGTCGGGGATGATGATGAGTTGGTTGTATTTGGCAGCAGGGGGCAATAATATATCATGGAGGTAGCGGCTGTCAGCAACGAAATGCTGATAGTCTTCCCGCCAGTTTTTCTCATTGCCGGGTTGGGTACTGAACTGGCGCATCCGTTCAATGGCCCGGAAAAAACTGGAGTCAATTTTTTGTTGGTGGACTTTCAGCCCGGAGCGGTCGATGGTAAAAGTGTAGAGAGTGGTGTCGCCGAGGAAATATTCGATGAGGGTTTCGTCAGTAGCCAGCTCTTTTTGTAGCTGAGGGATGGTTGTTTGGGGGTTTTCATATTTAAGTCGATGGTACTCAGGGTATTGTTTTTTCAGTCTGACCATGAGCGAATCTTCCGCTCTTTTTAGATTGACCAATTCGTTGTGCCAGTAATTAAGCTTAGAAGTATCGGGGTGTCGGTTGTTTAATTTTTCTTCCAAAATTAACCGCTGGTACATAACGATCTCCTGCGTGATATTTTCTTCGTCTTCCAGCAGTCCTGGTTCGGTGCCGGAAAAAGCCATGGTCTTTTCAGCCTGTAAATTTTCCAGAAGTGTAAAAGCTTTGCTGCGCTCGGCAAAGTCAAAAGCCAGACTGCGGAATTTTTCCTCATTTGTTTTTTCGTACATTTTAAAAGCAGTATTAATACCGCCTTCAAAAATAGGAAGTGCTTGTTCGGAGAGGGTTTGTTTGGAGCTTTCCCATTTATAGCTGTACCTCATTTTGTCCGTTAGTTCAATAGCGAGGGAATAGGTTTCCAAACTATTTGCCAGCCGACGACTATCCTTAGACTTGTGGAAAAGTACCTGAAGTGCATCCCCTTTCTTCCTCAAATTTTTAAGCAGAATTAAAGATGGATCGATGCTTTCAAGTTTTGCATTTTGGTAATAATCCTTTGGATCAAATTCAGGTGAAATAGCATGAAGTGCTTTTTGCAGGTAATAAACAGCCGAGTCAGGATGTCCGATTTGGAGTTGAAGTGCTGCGGCTTCGTTCCATGCACGGATCGAGTAGTCTGCACCTTCACCTGAATAAGCCTCTAAAACAGGCCCCACTTTTTTAAAAGCAGCCATCGCAAGCCCGGGCTTTTCCATTTTTACGAAGGTCTTTCCAAGCTCTAACCAACCATAAGCCACAATGTCACCGGATTTCTCCCATTGAGTTTGTGCGAGTTTTATGCCTGTCTGGATATTCGTAATTGACTCTTCTAAATGACCCAATCCGCGGTTAGCTTCTCCTAACAGTACATATACTCTGGGGAGATCAAAATAATGCCACTCGTTTTGTTGTTGATCTGTTGGTTGTCGAGTGAAAACAACTCCTCTATACTCATGATCTTCAGTGCCCAGGCGAATGTTTTCCTGAGCATTCTCTTTAGCTTTTTGATAATCTTTGACCTGGAGAAACGCCTTCGCCAGAAAATGATATGCATTAACGAGTGCCAAAGGGTTTGTTAGTTTATAATTTTCTTTTGCCTTTAAATAATAATTAATGGCAGAATTGACATCACCTTTTTCTAAATAGACATGGCCATAGTTGCAATAACTATTTCCCACATAATAATGTAAACCCGGAAAATAATTTTTCCTGATTTTATAACTCTTATCGCAATAATTCAGGGCTTGTTCAAAATCACCTTTTCGTTGGAAATACGTAGTAAACCCCGTGCACATTTCAGCGTTTCGTGGGTGGTTTTCACCAAATTTTTCCGTAATCATTTCAAAACCTTTACTCGTCATTTTAAACCCTTCCTCCAGCCTTCCTTTCTGCAATAAATTATATCCAATACCCCCGTATGCCTTGGCATATTTTTCATAAATCGTTGAGTCAAATTTATATTCCATCATTGGTTTACCAATGTCAATCATTTTTTGGCAAACGGCAATGGCACTATCATTTCTCGCATTATCATCATAAAACCAGTATTGTTCCCAGAGTCGCCAAATCCGGGTTGAATCAGCCCGCCAGATGGAATCGTTCATTGCCACATCTGCAAGTGGCGCTGCTTCCTTGATCGGCATTGTTGCCACCTCAGAAATAGTATCCTGACAAGCGAACAATAAAAGAGAAAAAAGCAGGAATAAAAAATAAAGAGCAATGCGCTCGATCGATATGTTTCTATTTAAAGTATGCATGAATCATATTTCTTTTTGATTTAGGGTCACATTTATCTGGTGCCGGGTATTCACTTCTATCATTTAACCAACCAAAAAGAAGTGGAAACAAAATTTCTCAAAAAAGTGCAAGGACTTGTTATCGCCAACCTTTCTGACCCCAATTTTGGTGTGGAAGAACTGGCCATGGCCATCTCCATGCACCGCAGCAGTCTGACAAGAAAACTCAGCGAACTGAATGGTCAAAGTCCGTCTGATATGATCGAAGACATGCGGATGCAAAAAGCCTGGGATATGATCACCTCCTCAGACATGCCCATTTCACAGATCACTTTTGAAGTCGGATTCACGGAACTGTCCAATTTTTCCAGAGCCTTTAAACGATACTTCGGAGACAGTCCGTCAAATATAAGGAATGGTTCTTTCGAAATGAAATCGGGAGACGGCGATGCAACGAATTGATAAGTGGGGAAAATTTTTTTAAAAAAATTAAACAGAAGGGTCACATATTGATAAGTCAGGGTATACACCTTGAAAACAAGCAATCATTTAAAACTCATTGCCATGAAAAGCACAACTTATTTCTGTTTTAGGGAAGCGAAAAACGAAGTGGAACTAATATCCTTGCTCCGCCTCCGTTACGAAACATACCGAAGCTCAAAGCTGGCTGGGTTTTGTCCAAAAAACCCTCATGGTATAGACCTTGATGCCTGGGATTCTTATGCCATGCATTTTGGCCTTTTTCAGGTTGAAAATGGCAAGGTAAAAGCAGTTGGCTATATGCGTGTCATACAACAAGAGGAGACGCTACATGCAAATTGGGTGAGGCAGATTGCTTGGAGGTACTCTATGAAGATTTTCGAAAAGATTTTTGAGCAACCAAAAGTCCCTTTTCCATCTTTGGATTATTATCCCGGTGCAATGGAGGTTATGAATAATGTGATAAGGGCGGAGATGCAAAGAGGAGAAAAATATTGTGAGGCAAGCAGATTAATCTTGCGTAATAATTTTCGATCATTAAAATTGTGCATTAGATTAATCGAAGGTGCATTAGCTATGTATTTTTTTAATAAAGGGTTTACCCGAGCCATCGTAACATGTTCAGAACCACATAGCCGATTTTATCAGAGGTACGGTTGGCAGCAATTGAATGGAATCCGAAAAGAACAAATTCTTAAAGGGAAAACCAATGCTGTTGGATTATCATTATTATTATTATTATTGGAAAATTATAATAAAACGGCGGATTTAGATGTTCGCCAGCGTATAACCTATATGGCTCAAACATATCATGATGCCGGCCAAATCTGCTTCTATCCTGATCAACCCAATTACTTTTATCCACCAGCTTATTTTGCTTACACTGGCCAGGCTTCACGCAGGCTTCCATCCCCAATGCTCCGAGCCTTTCACACAAAGCCAATAGCTCAGGCGAGCTAAAGCATGTTTGACTTGAAGCAGTCTCAACTATTCATTTACACCATCAAAATATATATCATTATGCAAAAGCTAAAATCTTCGATCATTGTCATTGCTGTGTTTTTCATCCTACCACTTCTTGGAAACCCTGCATTACTATTACATTGGAAAGTTTGGGCGCTCATAATTTGCTCTTTAGCGATATGGTTCAGCCAGCCTTCTATATCAACAAAAGAAGCTGGTGTCAATCACAAAAGCGACCAACATACTGTCTGGATCATCCTTGCTTTGTCAGGTATTTCCGTGATTGCACCGCTGGTGCAATGGGCCTATTTAGAGTCATCTAACAATTTATTAGCGACGCTTTTGGGAAGTGCTTTGATCATTGGAGGAGTTAGTTTCCGCATCTGGGCTATTCAAACCCTGGGTAAATGTTTTACATCCATTGTTAAAATAACTGATGGGCACAGAGTCATCACAACTGGACCCTATGCCATCGTCCGGCATCCAAGCTATTTAGGGGCATGGTTGGCGATCGTAGGCTGCGGTGTATTCCTGGGGGCATTTACTGGTGCCTTAATAGCAGCTATCAGTATGAGTGTTGCTTATTATTTTCGGATTACGGCAGAAGAACAAACACTGGTTGAAGCGTTTGGTGATGCATATAAGGACTACCAAAGAAATACTAAAAGGATCGTTCCATTAGTGTGGTAATGTAACAGGCAACCAATTGATAAACTAGGTGCCAGGTGTACTTGCTATCTTACCCTTTTATCCTGCCAACCAGTACTTCAGGGTTTACTCCTCAAATAAATAATTACACGAATCGTGTCAATTAATTGCAACCTTATTTTGATCAAACATGAGGTGTTAAAGAATTAAATAAAAACGGGGATCGCCTATGCCTCTTATTCCCAAGTTAGGCAGTTTCAAAAAATCAATCCATGAAAAACAGTACACAACAATTTGTCTTAATGGCCTTCTTTCTTTCTCTGATAATCTGGTCTTGTGCCAAAGAAAAAGCAGCAGTGCCAAATGGCCCCATACTGTCATCTGATTACACGTCACTGACCCTGCATGACGATTTTGACCTACCCAATCCGGCTTCATCGGAGAAGCTGGCGTACCAGCTGTTTGACCTCAAAGAAAAAGATGGGAAATTGACCCAGTCCGAAGTATTTTCGATCGGTGATCCTGCTAAAAATGAAGACTTGGTTTATGCCTTGCTCTTTGTGGAGGCCTACGACCGGTCGGAGATACTCTGGAGCTGGGATGAGCCCGCCGAAGAGGATGGCGAGGAATTGGACGACCGTTCAGCATATGGGAAATGGCGGTGGACTGGTGGTGACCCAATTGGTTCGTTTTGGTGCAGTGGGTTTAAGAAATGGCCTGCCCAAAAAGTAAAAAACCGCTTCACTGATCCTTGTGGGGAAGTGTTGGAACACGGCGCTGTTTATCAGTGTGGCTACAAACTCTGCGACAGTGATCTGCCGATCGAATTGCAACCTAACTGTAGCACTCCGATGATAACAATCCCTGCGGGTTCCGTAGATGCATTGGCACAAGCCATTGAGGATGTTTGTCCAAATGGTACGATCATCCTTGCCGCAGGGGAGCATGTGGAAAATGAAGGTGTCGTGATTTCTAAACAGGTTACTATAAAAGGGAATGACGGCGCTGTGCTAAAAATCCACTCTCAACTTGATAACAGCAGCTTAGATATTCTGAATATCGATGCTGCGCTGCATATTCTGGATGTCCAAAAAGTGAAAATTGAGAACCTCAACATCATTCCTCTCCTTACGGATGGGGGGACTGCCATACTGGTTCAAAATGCGGATAAATGCCGTATCGTTGATAATGACATTCAAGCTCACCAAATGGGCGTGGTTGTAGAACAGTCAAACAAAGTATGGATCGGAAACAACATCATTCATGTCGCCGATGGCTGGATAAATGGAGAATTTGATGATGCACATGGAGTGGTAATAGTCAATGGTGAAAATGCCACAATCAAAGAAAATGAAATTACAGGTGCTCTATTTGGAATGTGGCTGTGTGACAAAAAAGGCATTTCTTCCGGGAACAGCACTTTTGGCAATTATATAGGGCAAATCCTCTGTAATGTTCCGCCTTATTTTGAATTGCCTAATGGTACCGTCACTGGTGCAGAGGTACCTTGTACTAATTGGAACGTCAACAACAACGTAGCCCAAAATAATTTTGACACCGGTTATCTTGTCATTGACGGAGCCAACAAAAACCACCTGACCAATAACGAAGGCGGCAACAATGGCACTTATGATATTGAACTCGTGGGGGATTCCTATCGCTTCGGTTTCCTGACGCCTCTAAGCTACCAAAACACTGTAACTACGGGTAGTTTCGGCAATCTGCTTATCAAGGATTGTGGTGTTAATAATACAATTAATGGGAATGCGACGATCATTGATACGAGTGTGGCGGGGAATGAGTGTTTTTGATTTGAGTCATTTTTTCTGACAACGTATTTCTGATAAAAAAAAATTAGGGGAGCACTTCACTTCAAGTGCTCCCCTAATTTTTATTTGCAGCAGCAAGCCATTTCCATTATCCCTCTGATCCAGATGCCCGATCAGCTCTCAATTTTCCAGTCCATGCTACCCCGTCCCAGTGCGTCCAGTTTCTCCTGCAAATTTTTATTGATCACGGCTTTTTCCTCCGTAATTTTTGCCTT
>JBFIJS010000121.1:0-8815 GCA_041600595.1 Saprospiraceae bacterium
CTGCATTTCATACGGCGAAAGGCACCTCTCAATTTGACCTTCAGGTCCCACTTCTGTTTTTTTCCAAACTTATCTTTAAAGGTGATTTTAGCATCGAAAGAGGACTCGTTGGTCCGATCTGCCTTCAGCGCAGAAAGATTTGTTTCCAACGTCAGGTCCAGAGCTTCATCGTGATACATCAAGTCGAAAATACTCCTGACATCTCCGGGGCCACTGGCGAGGAGAGAAGTCTGCAACAGTATTAAAAACAGGAATGCATGTAGGGTCTTGAATAAGAAAACCAAGTTTTTCATAATAAAATAATGTTTTAAAGAGCGCTTCATATATTACCCTAAGAAGAAACAAAATTGCGGCAAGAAGTTCACGGATGCAAATTTTAAAATGGTAAAAATAGGACTTATGGCCTTTGAATGGTGATAAATAGCAGACATCGACGAAAATTAGGGAATCCTGAAATTAGAATTTAAATTGTCGAAAATCGAGAGTCAAAAGTAGTATTTCCTTGCAAAACGTCCCTTTTCAGAATTTTATTCTGTATCCAATGGGGCAAGCCAGCTATTTACAGGACACTTTGTGTAAAATTGACAAAAAGTAAATTAAAAGTTAACTTTATGGTAATTATTGGACTTTGCGCTTTCATCTCTGAGAAATACCCTATACTTTTGTGCACAGCTTAAAGAGCTGAGCCAACGAATACAAAAGGGTGATTAAACAAATCCGCCGCCTGATTGTATTCTACCCGAAAAACAACGTTCAGGACAGACCATAATGGCAATCACATGAAACACATCCGGTAATTCAGTAAACCATTTTAATCCTGACTGCTAAAAATGTAACATCATGGTCTTAATTGAAGAGTACCCACTGATCGAAAAGAAAAAGAAGAAGAAAAATGGCTCTAAGAAAGAAGTCATTAATATCATCCGCACGACGCAGCGCAACAACGTAGAGTTGACCCACCTGGCCGACAACAAGGCCAACGTGTTGTTAAGTTTAAATGCGATCATGCTGACGTTCCTCATCCCCAATGTAGTTTCCAATACCGATTTCATCATGGAGCGCCATCTGACAATTCCGTTGGCGATGCTGGCCATCACCTGTTTTTTAACCATTTACATCTCTACCAGGGTTTTGATGCCTTCCAAGTTTGACAAGCCCCGGTATTTCAGAAATGGTTATAAAAATCACAGTCCGCTGTTTTTTGGAAATGTTTACAAAATGGAGCCGGAGAGCTTCTTTAAAAACCTGGACGAAGCATTTTCCAATAAAGAAAACATTATGGACATGCTGAAGCAGCATCTTTTCTACTCTGGCCAGCGCCTGGGCTACAAGATGACCTGGATCAGACGGGCCTTCAACATATTCCTGGTTGGGCTCCTGCTGACGATCGTGTCCACTTTCATTGCCTTCCTGATCGGCTGACGGCAGACATCCCTCCCAACCCCGGGGCTGCTAAGCTCTGGAGAGGTTTTTAAAATTCAAGCACAAGCGCAAATTCAAACTCAAAAATTACCCATTTTCCAACCGGGACAAATACTCGCTGATAAACTGGCGCCCAGGCTGCAGAACCATTCCGGTTTTTGTTAACTTTGGCCATCCCGGACAGCATCCGGGGCCTTACTAAATGAAAACTTTGGAAACATGGAAAATGTAGCACAGCCATTTACCAACATCGCCGTGTCTTTGTCCGGAGGCGGCTACCGGGCCACCACTTTTCACCTCGGGACACTCTCCTACCTCAATACATTAGAATACCAGGGCCAGACCCTGTTGCACCGGGTCAGCGTGATTTCGACCATTTCGGGCGGCACCCTGACCGGCGTCATGTACGCCTTGTATGCCGCCACCAACCGCTCATTCGACGATTGTTACACTAAACTTTACGTCCTCTTAAAAGAGGATAAACTGGTAGAACGTGCGCTCAGTAAACTGGCGGACACCTCCAGTTGGAAGGATTCCCACAAGAGCAAAGACCTGATCAATGCTTTTGCGGAGGTTTACAACGAATATTTTTACGAAGACGCCCACTTCAGCGACTTGTTCAATGCGAAAGGATCACACCTGAAAGACATCATATTTGGCTCGACCGAATTCACCACCGGCATCCAGTTTCGTTTTCAGGAAAACCACCACAACGGCCGGTTTGGCAACGGCACCCTCAACCTCCCCGACAGTGTTGCCGGAGATTTCCGGCTGGGCGATGCGGCAGCGGCTTCCAGTTGCTTTCCCGGAGGGTTTGAACCGATCATCATGACCAAAGACTTCGCAAACGGCCCCGACAGCGAAATCGCAAAAAAATGGGCGGAAAAAGACTACCCCGTTACGGGCATCATGGATGGTGGCGTCATTGACAATCAGGGCATTGAAGGCGTCCAACTTGCCGAAAAGCGGCACGACAAAAAGGGCGACAATCCTTTTATCGGCACGTATATCATATCCGACGTAGCCGGGCAAATGATGGAGCCTTATGTTCCTCCCACCATTAAGTACGGGCCTTTCAAAAATTTCTGGACCTTCCGGCGTATCAACCTGCTGGTTGGGATTGTCATTGCAGGCACGGTCGCCTTGTTGGTCATGGCGGGCCTCGACGTCATTGAGCTCCCGGTTTATGCCATCGTCATTTTTTCCTGCCTGCTGACGCTGGGAGTCAGTTGGGCGATTGTGTTTTACTGGCTCAAATCCATCTTCGTCAATTCCATGCAGGAGTTACTCGGCCGGAGCAACACCTCCCGGGTTTTCAAAGATTTCAGGGTCATCCTCCGTACTCCTATTTACATTCTGACCCACCTGATAAAACTGCGGGCCACCTCCGTTGTCAAAATGGTTTCCGACATCTTTTTGCGGAGAATCAGAAGCCTGCAACTGAGCACACTGTTCTCCGATGCCGAATGGAAATACCGGATCAAAACCAACAATATTTACACCCTGTACGAAAAAGGGATCGAGAGAAAGTACGAGCCGGGCGCCGCCATGATGAAAGTGGCCGAAATAGCCAACTCCATGCCCACTACCCTGTGGTTCACCAATGAGCAAAAGCAGGACAATATGCTGGATCATCTGATTGCCTGCGGACAATTTACCGTTTGCCTCAACCTGATAAGATATATTGAGAATTTACAATCTGGCAGCTCCAAAGAAAAAGTCTGGGACAAACTTGACCCGGCCACCCGGCAGGACATCCTGAACCTGGATAAGCACCTCCGGACCGATTTTGAACTGTTCAAGAAAAATCCGCTGCGGATGGTGCAAAAAATAAATCTTCCCTGAATGGAGAGTCACAGGAGACTTCGAGGTTTTTGTACCTTTGGGTCCGGCTGAAAACAGCCGGAAAATGGTCCCTGATCGTTGTACATTTGACCATAGAGACTACTTTTCAAGTATAAAGAATTTATAAACTATACGGCACCTGTTACCGCCCCCTTTCCCCCTTCATCGAACAGAGCCGTGAATATAAAAAACAGATGTCCGGCAGGCGCCGGGCAGTTTTGCACTATTATTTTTCAAAACATTGCCCCCTGCTCAAAAACAAGTAATGGTCCGGTTATTTCTTTACCGTTGCTCAACTTGGTATCAGCCTTGTAAAGTAAACAGGTGATGTAAAATACTCGATACTCGAAAAAGCATAAAGCATTGAATTATAAATTATTGCATAATTGCTAACTGCCAACTGATCACTGCTGACTGCTTAACATCCTGAGACCGCCCTCTCCCCCAGCAAAAAAAATCAACAGCCATGCGAAATCTTGCAAAAAAGCTGACCGCTATACTGGTCGGCACTTTATTCGCCCTGATCCTCCTCGAAATTGGCTGCCAAATACTTTACAAAGTGTTGGTAGTCCCCTCCCTGAAAGCCCAGCAAGCCGACCGGCAACACTATTACATCCCGTCCGATGATCCCCGCCTGAGCTACCAGATGAAACCCGGGTACCGCATTCAACTGGAAGACCGCCGGCTGGCCATCAACAAATACGGCTTCCGGGACGACAGCGACAAAACCGACCATAAAAAAAGTGTGGCTCTTTTTGGCGACTCCGTCATATTCGGACAGGGAGTCGATCAGACAGAATCGGCCCCGGCCGAACTGCAAAAGATGCTGGGCGACAGCATCAAGGTGGTCAACTTTGGCACTTGTGGCTACGGACTGGAGGAGTTGGTGGCCTACCTCGAAACCAAATTTGATGTGTACAAACCGCAACTCATCTACTACCACCTGAATATCAATGATTTCTCCCGCCGCAATTCCATCTACGAAGGCGGCGACAACGGCCTCTTCCGTATCTACCATGCTCCCTTTTTCAAACTGCCGTTTTTTATCAACAAAGCCGTTTACCGCTACGTTAAAGAAGGAAAAATGTCGTCCGTAAAATGGTACCGCTGGTTGTACGAAGGCAACAAGGAGAAACTGCTGCCGCTTATCGTGGATATGGCCGATTTCGCCAAAAGTAAAGGCAGCGAACTGCGCATTGTCATCTTCCCGCCGGCCATCGCTTACGAAAACGGTAGTTTTGCCCTGCAAGATATTTTCGACGAAATAACGGCCTATTGCCAACAGCATAACTTACACGTCATCGCTCCCGTGGAAGCCTTCAGTCACAATCCGCGGGAATTGCAGGACAATACCGACCATTTCGAACCACCGGGCGCTCACCTGATGGCCAGATTCATTTGGGAGGATATGCAGCAGCAACGGGCCGACGCAACCGTTGGCGCCGCGACCAAAAAATAAAACCGTGCAAAATCCCGCCATTAAAATACTGTATGTAGAAGACGAGCCCTTTCTCGGCAAGATCGTCAGGGAAAGCCTCGAAAGCAGGAACTTCGATGTCCGGCTGGTTGCCGACGGCTAACAGGTCATGGGTGTTTTTGAAAAATACGAACCGGACATCTGTGTCCTGGATGTGATGCTGCCCAATAAAGACGGCTTTACCCTGGGGAAAGAGATCAGACAACTCGACGAACAAATTCCCATTATTTTTCTCACCGCCAGAAACCAGACAGCAGACGTCGTCGAGGGTTTTGGATCCGGGGGAAATGACTACATGCGGAAACCATTCAGTATGGAAGAACTGATCGTCCGCATCCATAATCTATTGCAACTGGCCAAGGGGCAGCCGCCTGCCTCCCATTCGGAAGGGGAAATTCAATTGGGCCGGTATTCATTTTTTCCCAAAAAACAAATCCTGCAGATCGGGCCGCACGACCGCCAACTCTCCCACCGTGAATCACAACTCCTCTTCCTGCTTGCCCGGCAGACCAATACCGCCGTGGAACGAAAACATATCCTGCAGGAAATCTGGGGTAACGATTCCTTTTTTAACTCCCGCAACCTGGACGTGTATATTAAAAAATTGAGGGATTACCTGTCGGACGACGAATCGGTCAGGATCATTACGCTTAAAGGCGTGGGGTACCGGCTGGTATGTTGATGGAAAAAATATTTCAATAAAGTCCAAACAAGCCTCAGCATCTCCATTGTCAGAACAACCACTGAAATCGAGGGTTAACGGGCAAAACACCAAATGTATGCCCCCTGAAAAACCAACCTGCCAAATCGTGTTTTGACCATTCAACTTTTTCAAGGCCAGTCCTGCGTCTTTCCTATTTTGACTTAATCTAAATAAGAATTTAGCCACAGTAAAAACGCTCCTTATCTTTCCTTGTTACAAAGGTTTTTTAAATTTGCGCCGATTTTGGGAGGGGCGTAGCGAATGAGTTTTAGCAATAATTCCATTACTTGCCTGTCCCGGTCAAAACTCATTGAAAATGAGCTGTTTAAGAACGAAGGGTGCTAACATGCCATTCCTAACCTGACAAGCTCCCCCTCAAAGGAATTTTGAAAAACTGGATCTGTGTTAAGATCGCCAGCAAAAAAACTGGCAACTCATCCCGGATTTCAGACATTAATTCCCGGCACCCGAGCCCACCGGTCATCAGTAAGCGGGAACTCGAAAGCGAGGCGTCCGTTCACCATTGACAGTTTTCCCCTTCGTTCGAAGACGATTCACCTATTTATTTTTACCAATCATCATTATAGAATGAGAACGGTTTCCACCAAGTTTTTTCTACTTGCACTCCTCCTCTTCCTATCGCAGACCACCTTTGCCCAGGCGACTGAAAGCACGGGCAGCAACCTCATGATTACGGTCATGTTGTTCGTCGTGGTATTAATCGCTTTTGCGGTCATCTTCCAGGTTGGCAACAACCTGTTGCAGATGGAAGCCGCCAAGGTTGGTGCTGATACAGAGAAACACAATTATTCCATCGTTCCCCGCCTCGGCGAGTTGTTCGGTTCCTCCAAGCCCGATTTCGTGGGTGACGGTCCGGTCATCAAACTTCAGGAAGGCTTCGATATCAAACTGGAAGGCGCTGCGAGCCAGCATATCCACGAGGTGTCGGTGTCAACTTTTGCGGCGCAGCCACCCAATTTCCGTGGCATCGCTCCCATCCCTAAGTTGTCTGCCGAGGTCGGCAGCACGGTCAAAGCTGGTGACGATTTGTTTTTTGACAAAAACGAGCCGGACATCAAGTTCGTCGCTCCGGTTAGCGGTGAAATCATCGGCCTCAACCGCGGCGACCGCCGGGCCATCACGGAGATCGTCATTCTGGCCGATAAAGAACAGCAATACCGCAAGCTTCCCGCCTTCGACCTGGAGGATAGCAACCGCGAACAACTGGTCAGCTACCTGATGAGCGTCGGCGCCTGGTCGTTGTTCCGTCACCGGCCCTACGACATTCTGCCAGACAAGCACAACGTTCCGCGCGATATCTTTATCAGCACTTTCGACACGGCTCCGCTGGCTCCCAACCTCGATTTTATTGTAGAGGGTAATGAAGAAGCTTTCCAAAAAGGTTTGGATGTGCTCACCAAACTGACTTCCGGTCAGGTTCACCTTGGCTTGAACGCTGCTAAAGGCAAGTCGCCTTCTGCTGTTTTCACCGAAGCAAAAGGAGTGGCCAAACACTGGTTCAGCGGTATTCACCCCACTGGCAACGTCGGCATCCAGATTCACCACATTGCGCCGATCACGCCAAAATGTTCAGTCTGGACCCTGGGCGTGCAGGAAGTCATTACGCTGGGACGGATTTTTACGGAAGGCCGCTGGAACACCGAGCGCCTGGTCGCCCTGACCGGTGCCGAACTGAGCCAGCCAGCTTATGTGAAGACATTTGCCGGAGCCAACATTGGCGACCTGCTCAAAGGCAACCTGACCAACGACCATATCCGGATCATTTCCGGCGATGTATTGTCGGGACAAAAGAAAAAGGAAGAAAATTTCCTCAACTTCCACGATGATCAGTTAACTGTTCTGGAAGAAGGCGATTACTACGAGATCTTTGGTTGGTTGCTGGCAGGACGAGCCGTGCCAACTGCTTCCAAATCAGTTCCGACCGCAGCCATATTCTCCGATACGCTTTACAAGGCGGACACGAACACCCACGGTGAGAAACGTGCCTTTGTGGTCACCGGCCAGTACGAGAGCGTACTCCCGATGGATATCTACCCACAACACCTCATAAAGGCTGTCCTGACCAACGATTACGAAAAAATGGAAGGCCTCGGTATTCACGAGTTGATCGAGGAAGACATTGCCCTCTGTGAATATGTCTGCACCTCCAAACAGCCGCTGCAGCAGATTCTGCGTACCGGTCTGGACATGATGAACGAACAAGGATAAATTCATTGCGCACCGGTCAGCAACTGCCGGTCGTTTTGACTTGAACTTTTTTTTAAAATTTTAGCCTAATTATAAATGAAAGAATTAGTTGATAAAGTAAAAGCATTTGAACCGGACAAAAAGAAAAGTCCTTTTCTGCACACGTTGTACGATGGGTTTTTCACCTTCCTCTTTACGCCAAACCAGACAACATCGGGTACCGGCGTTCATATCCGGGACAGAATGGACCTGAAAAGGACCATGGTTATCGTGGTGATCGCCTTACAGTTGTGCTATGTTTTTGGCACCTACAATATTGGGCATCAACACTTTGTCGCACTGGGCCAGCACACGGCTTTCCTCGAAGCTATTCACCTCAAACTGGTGTACGGGCTGATCAAATTGCTACCCATTTTTATTGTCACCCACGTGGTGGGACTCGGTATCGAGTTCTATTATGCTGCGAAAAAGGGGCACGGCATTGAAGAGGGTTTCCTCGTATCGGGTGCCCTGATCCCCCTCATCATGCCACCGGACATTCCGCTCTGGATCTTGACCCTGGCGGTAGCTTTTGCCGTCATTTTGGGAAAAGAAGCTTTTGGCGGTACCGGCATGAATATCGTGAATATTGCATTGCTTGCCCGTGTTTTCGTATTCTTCGCCTATCCGACTACTATCTCCGGTGACCAGTGCTGGGTAGCCGGCATTGAATACAACGGAGCTGCCGCCACCGGCGAAATGTATGGCTGGGTTCACCACCTGTTCGACGGACTGTTTGGCTGGCTGGGAGCCGACACCTTTGGGGCCGGCGGTATGGCCGTTGCCGACGGCTTTACCGGGGCAACCCCACTCGGTCTGGCACTAACTGGTTGGAGCTCCGTGACGGAAGTTTACTCACCTATGCAAATGATGTGGGGTGCGATTCCCGGTTCGATCGGTGAAACCAGCAAGCCGCTCATCATCGTTGGAGCCCTCATGCTCATCGCAACCGGTATTGCCAGCTGGCGGATTATGTTGTCTTGTTTGCTGGGAGCAGTGGCCATGGGCGTCGTTCTCAACATCTGGGACTTTGATGTTTACATGAACATTCCCTGGTACTACCACTTTTACATGGGCAGTTTCTGGTTTGCCATGGCCTTTATGGCCACAGACCCGGTCAC
>JBFIJS010000122.1:0-8790 GCA_041600595.1 Saprospiraceae bacterium
ATGTCCACACGCCCTTTGAGTTTTCCACAAAATGTGGATAACTCGCCCAATGCCCTGAAAAACAAAGGGTTATTTTTTTTCAACAGTTTTTATAAATGTGGAAAACTATGTGTGGAAAACTTTAAATTCTGTAACCAAATTGGTTAAACCGGTGCACGCAAATAAAATAATGGTCTGAAAATCAGACAAATTGAGATACAAAAAATTTGGGAGTAATCTGTTGAGAGGCCGTTTTCGACGATATTTTTTCAGAACAAATTTTTCCGTTGAAAATACCAGGCAAGCACCAGGCTACCGACCAGTGAAATGACAATGATGATGAAGAAAGACGACAGAGAGCCGTCGTTAAGCGGCAAAGCCACATTCATTCCCATAAAGGAAGCAACCAAAGTTGGTACCATCAGTATGATCGTAATGGTTGTAAGGCTTTTGATGGTCAGGTTCAGGTTATTGGAAATGATAGAGCCATAGGCATCCATGGTGCCGTTGAGGATGTTGGTGTACATGTTGGCCATTTGTAAGGCCTGACTGTTATCGATAATAATGTCTTCAAACAGGTCTGTTTTCTCTTCGTCTTTTCCGAGGTGCAGAAAGTCAGTTCGCTTCATTTTCATTTTCAGGAGCTCATTGTCGCTGAGGGAGGACACAAAGTAAACCAGACTCTTTTCGATACTCAGCAATTGCTTCAGCTCACTGCTGCGGCTGCTGTGATAAAGCTCTTTCTCAATCAGATTACGTTTCTGATTCAGTTGTTTCAGACAATTGAGAAACCGGTAAACTGTTTGCTCGAAAACCTGGAGCACAAATAACTGCTCATCCGCCGGGTCAAAGTTTTTCACCCGGTTTTCCAAAAACAGGTTCAGCACCGGGTTGTCGTGAGAAGTGATCGTTATGACATGCTCGATCGTAACTATCAGGCCAATAGGAGCTGTAATAAATATGGCGTCGATATCTTCCTCAAAAGGGTTCAGGATTGGTGTACTCAGAATGACAACCCGGTTGTCTTCGTCTCTTTCGTACCGTGAGCGCTCGTCAATATCTAGGGGGTCGGTGAGGAAATCCAGCGGAATTTCAAATTGCTGGGCAATCTCCTCCAGCTCCTCGGGCGTGAAGGGGGGCGATATATTGACCCAACAGGATGCTTCTGGCCCATCAAGCTCCACTAATTTTCCTTTTTCCCTGATATAATATTTGATCACTGCCGTTGGATTTGAAGTTTGGGTTGTCCGGGCCGCAAACATAATCATTATCGGCTGAAGCCACCTTTCGGTTTTTTTCTATTTGGCAGAAAGTTTTTGAACGAAAAAATACAACACCTCCAACGCACCTGTTTTATATGGTTCGCTCCAGCGGGGAGTGCGCCCGGTTCTCAAACAAAAATAATCGGCAACTATTTCAGCTTGTTGTTCGAGGTTAAAATCGTGGATATCACCACCCCGGGCAATCACTTCCATCAATTTTTCAACGCCGCCGTAATTATATCCCTGGGCTGTCCGTTGGGCCAGCAGAGCCCTGGGTATGTACACACCTCCTAACTGCTGATACTGCCAGACGTGCATCATTTCATGAAGGAAAATATCCGGTGAAAATTCCCCCCAGCTATTGATGGTATAAAAGCTAACGTAACATATGTGATGATCCTTGCAAACCAACCTGGTTGTCTCATCGATCCTAACCCGTTGGTAATCAATAGAATTTCCAAAAATGGAACGTGCCAGACTTATCTCTTCGGCCGACAATGGCCTGGTTTGAGGTTTGAGCCAATCCATGATCGTTTCGTAAATCTCGGCAAATGCCAGTAAATCCAGGCAATTGATCATCAATTCGATCCACCACAAAGCAACGCCGTTTATTGGCAGTTCGACGCCTTTAGCCCCCCGGTCGGTCAGCCCGCTGTACAAGTGCCTCCCCAGTCTGGTTAACCGCAGGGGCATACTGCGAAAGACATAAATCAACCGCAGCCCTGTTCCCTCTATTTTTTGTAATACCTTCATTAGGTCTGTTTCGATTACGGTGTTTTTGTCCACCCTGAAAGGTAGTTCGAAGATAAAGGAAGCAAAATTGAAATTTGTTTTGTGAAAAACGTTCCGGGTTCCTAATTTTGCCACCTAAAATTAAAAAATATGAATGCTGAAAAATCCTCTACCAGGTTGCACTGGATATTATTCTTTATCTCAACTGCTGTCATGCTGGCCATGCTCGTGCTTACGCCTCAATGGTTTTGGCTGGTACTGCCTTTCTCCTGTACATTTTTAGTGCAGGCGATGGATTTAATGTAAAATCCGTTTGTGGTAACCACAGCAATTAGCAAAGAAAACCTGGCACCCCGGATTTGACTCAATCCCCGGAAGTTGATCCCACGGATACATTTCAACTTCCCCAAATCCGGGATGCCTCCTTTAACTCACCTGATTTTTGGTAAATATAGAATCTCCAGTTTACCCCATCGGGATAAGAACTTGAAGCGCTCATTTTAAACCCCGTTACCAAATAATAACTAACCACAGTGCCAATGAATCCGGACCGGCCCTTGCTCTTGGTTTTCATAATCACGGTGGTCTCCTGCCCGATATTTGCTCAGCAACTTTACATAGAAGGTTTTACAGCCCGGCAACGCACTAATTACGACCTTACCGCTTACCAAAGCAAGAAAATCTGGTATTCACCTTTGGGGATCAGACTGGCCGCAGGAGCAGACAATTTGCAGGTTGGAGGAGAGTTTCGGTTCAATCTGAAAGATCCGCAATGGGATATAACCGACCAAACAACCAACGAGTTATTGGGAACCCACACCTTTTCTTCCTCCTATTATGGGGCGTTAATCCGCTATAAAATATCACGCTATCCGGCACGCAGATTTGGGCTGCATATCATTGCCGGTGCCGGCTGGACCGATATGGAAAGGCAATCCACCATTCCGGGCGAATCTGCCGCCCTTAGCTATGATCCCACACTTACTTACAATGGCAGTTTAGGCGTCTCGATCCCAACCGGTAAGGCCATCATGGTGGAACTAGGGTACTCCTATTTCCACGTTGAATTCAAGGAGCAAGAGACCTTGCCCAACATGAAAGGGTCTTTCCATTCCTTTCACCTCGGTTTCAGTTATAACATGGTTTTTGGTAAACGTGCAGCTGCTTACGGCAAGATCTTAAAAGACTAACCATTCCGATTTTTTAGCTATTTTTACCTTCCGTTTGAATTTTATCAATACTATGTAACAACGGACATCTACACCTATTACCCATTTATTTCATAAAAAAGGACTCAGCAAAATATTAAGGCAGCGATGTGGCTGCTGAGAATGCCATCATGATCAGAAAATGGCAAATGTTGGAGATTATTTTTTTCTGTAAATTCCAGTGACGGTGAGGTTTCATTCAAATCCACAAACACCGATTAACGAATCCTCTGCAAACACTTTTTGAAATGCCAAAATTTTACCGTGAACAAACCTGCTTACTGCTCTTGATCTTTTTTGCCTGTCTGCCTGGCTCAGAGGCCCAGCTTAACCTGACCCTCCAGTTACAAAATCCGGCCTGCGGAGGTTTTTCCAGTGGTAAAATCCTGGTTATCCCTGTCAATGGGAATGCCCCTTACACCTATCTGTGGAATACCGGCAGCACCGCCAACCCGTTGCAGAATATTCCTGCTGGCACCTACACCGTCACTGTCACTGATTTTCAGGGAGCCACTGCTACAGCCACCGGTACACTGACGGAGCCACCGCCACTTTCGGTAGCGATCGTTGTAACAGATTGCGGGCTGCCAGGAACTATGGAGGGTGTTGTCACCGGTGGAATCATGCCTTATTCTTACCAGTGGAGTACCGGCGAAACCACCTCCACCATCACCGACTTACAGCCTAACTTGTATTGCCTGACCGTCACCGACATCAATTCTTGTGCATATCAGTTGTGTGAATCGATTGCTACTCCGATGGCTCTGACCGTCAATACTACCAATGCCACCTGCGGAGAAACAGAAGGGGGCACTGCCGATGTTTTTGTCACCGGGGGTAATTTACCGTACAAGTACTCCTGGTCGAATGGTGGGACCAACGATACCATTTTCAACCTGCCACCAGCCACGTATGAGGTAACCGTAACCGCCGATAATGGATGCACAGAAACCCAATCCGGGATGGTCGGGCTGGATACGGGCAGTTATCAAATCAATTTTGAAGTTATGAACCCGGGATGCTCAGGCACCAGTACCGGCAGTATTTCAGCTTCCGGTGAAGGAGGCTTTTCTCCCTACCAGTTCATCTGGAGTACCGGAGATACCGCCACCGTTATCGACAGTCTGCCAGCCGGCACCTATTATGTGACCGCGACCGATGGCTTTGGCTGTGTAGAGGAAGACAGTGTTACCCTGGTCACCAGCAGTTCCATCAATTTGGATCTGCAATTCTCAAATCCGGTTTGCCAGGGTTCTGCCGATGGGTCGGTTTGGGCAACCCCAATGAACGGGACACCACCCTATTCTTTCTTATGGACTACCGGAGACACGACGGAACAGGTCGGCGGACTTGCGGCCGGTACTTATGCGGTTTTTGTAATTGACAGCCTGGGTTGTTTGGCCGCCGATTCGATAATATTGACCGACCCTCCCGCATTTACCGCACAAATATCGCCTACCAATGCCAGCCAATGTGGCGAAGCTGACGGGGCAGCCACGGTGACCGCCTCCGGAGGTGGAAGCATGCCTTACACTTTTTTATGGAATACCGGCGACACCCTCAGCAGTCTTGACAGTCTGCCCGTTGGCCTCTACACGGTAACCGTCACCTCGGACGAAGGCTGCACCGCAACGGCCTCCTCCGTTATTTCTTCACCCGATTCGTTGTTTTTAACCATCAATGGTGTGGACGAAATTTGCGTCAACACCACTAATGGCGAGTTGACTGCGCTGCCGAATAATGGAAATGCTCCTTTTAAATTTCTCTGGTCAACCGGCGATTCCACCCAAACAATCAGTGATCTGCCGGCTGGAACCTACCAGGTCATGGCCACCAGCAACGAAGGCTGTGTCGGAACAGCTTCTGCAACGATTACGCCGACAGCTCCTCCGCTGGCTGTCAGTATTGACGGAACAGCCGTGGTTTGCTGGAATGAAACCAACGGAGAGTTAACTGCTGCCTCCACCACCGGGAACAATCCCTTCAGTTACCTTTGGTCGAACGGAGCAACCATGCAAACCGTATCGGGACTGGCCGCCGGCAACTACGCCGTGACGGTTACTGACGACGAGGGCTGCACCGGGACAGCCACCACTGAAATAGAGGAAAATCCGCCCATTTCTTCTAATGCATCCATCTTGCCGGTCCGTTGTTTTGGTCTTTCCAACGGAGCAATCAGTCTGAGCATCGGAGGTGGAACCTCCCCCCTGAGTATTTTATGGGAAAATGGATCCAACTCTACCATACGCAACAATCTGGCAGCAGGCAATTATTCCTACTCCGTCACCGATGCTATTGGGTGTACTATTTCCAATACGGTTACCGTTTCGCAGCCAGACCCGCTAACAATCAACTTTAATTCCTCGGCCGGAAGTTGTGACAGCAATGGTTTTTCTATAGCCATTGTCACTGGTGGCAATGCTCCCTACAACTATTTATGGAGCACCGGCGCTACCACTACTTTTATTGACAACCTCGACCCCGGTAATTACTCCCTGACCGTTACCGATGATAAGAATTGTACAAAATCCGCAACGGTGACAATCCTGCCCTACCCCGACATCCAGCTTTCAGTTATTTCATCCAATACAACCTGTAACGGCACCTCCAATGGCGCCGCTACGGCCAACGCAACCGGCGGCACCCCACCCTATTCCTACCTCTGGAGCAATGGGGAAACAAGCAGTTCGATCAATGACCTGACTTTCGGAACCTACAGTGTCACGGTTACAGATGCGACCGACTGTACTGCCACCGGATCGGCCGCAGTGATACTGGGCAGTGGACTGGGAGTTTCAATTGATGATCCGGGTTACGTTTGTCCAGGTGAAACAGCTTTTGCCACTGCCATCGCCGTCGGCGGCAACACCAACTACAGCTATAACTGGTCGGATGGTCAAACCGGGCAAACCGCCCTGAACCTTTCTTCCGGAACATATTCGGTGACGGTAACGGATCAGAATGGGTGCTCCGGGGAAGCCTCTACAACCCTACAAACAGGAGGCGGGTTCTCTGTTGGCAATCTGGTTACCGACGTGAGTTGCTTCGGCGAGTCAACCGGAAAAATCAACCTCACCGTACAGGGGGGACTGTCACCATATATTTACTCCTGGAGCAACGGCGGAAATACAGCCTCCATCCAGAACCTTTCTGTCGGAGACTATTCCGTGACCGTTTCGGATCAGAGTAGCTGTACCCAGGTTTACGATTTTAGCGTTACTGAACCATCCCTTTTGGAAATGGAAGTGTCCGGAAAAAACGGCGTCTGCGGAAACCAGGGATCAGCTAATGCAACCATTGAAGGTGGAACGATGCCCTATTTTTACCAGTGGAGCAATGGCAATACCAACCCGTCGATCAGCGCCCTGCTGCCAGGTACTTATTCACTCACCGTCACCGATGCAAAAGGTTGTACACAGGCCGGATCAACGACTGTCGCTACCATTACACCACCTTCCTGCGATGTGGTGCTTTCCCAACCAGTCACCTCCATCAATGGAAGCAACGGAGCTATTTCGGGCGTCCCCAGCAATGGCACTACACCCTATTCTTATCTATGGAGCAATGGACAAGACACGCCGGCCATCACCGGTATTGGCGCCGGCAACTACGAACTGACCGTTACTGATGCAGACAACTGTACCACCGTTTGTACAATATCATTATCGGATGGAGCAAGGATCGGCGACTTCGTCTGGGAAGATGCCAATGAAAACGGCGTGCAGGATGCCGGCGAGTTTGGTCTGGCTGATGTCGTCGTCGATCTGGCAGGCACCGACGACCTTGGCAACCCCGTTTCTTCCTCAACTCAGACCGATCCGTCGGGCAATTATTTTTTTGATGTAGCTCCCGGCAATTACCACCTAACCTTTCAGGTTCCAGCAGGATATTTACCCAGCCCCAGTATGCAGGGCAACGACCCTGCCGTGGATAGTGATGCTGATCCGGTGACCAATCAGACCATGTTGTTCAATGTCAGCAGCAGTTCCAATTTCAACACCATTGATGCCGGATTCTATCTGGAAATTAATTGTGATAATGTCACCGCCGCCGGCGAAATATGCTGCGATCAGACCCTTTGTGCACCGGGTGAGCAACCCACCACGCTGGAGGAATTGGCTTCCCCGGCTGGTGGTACCGGCACCCTGCAGTACGTCTGGATGTCCAGCGAACAATCTGCCATCTTTGACCCTGCCACCTGGGATACGATTCCCAACTCCGATGTAGCTGAACTGACCCCGGACAACCTCTCCAACACTACTTATTTTGTGAGAAGGGTTCGCCGTAATGGTTGCTCACAGTTTCTGGAAAGTAACGTGGTGGAAGTTTTGGTAAATGATTTCCCGGCACCGGAGATCATTGGTCCGGATACGATTTGTATCCAGGTACCCGGGAGCTTCACCACCAGTGATTATGGCGGAAATGCCAGCTACAACTGGAATTTTCCTGACGCAACTCCCAACTCAGCCACCACTCGCAATGCGCCGGACATTACCTGGGAAACGACCGGCGACCAAACCGTGTCGCTCACGATTGTTGTTGATGGTTGCCAACTGACAGATACTTCCCGGGTTTATGTGACGGACCACCCGGATACCTGCGGCTATGACCTCATTTTACGGGGAATGCTGACTGACACCATGGCGGTTTTATTGGATTGGTTTTACCCTCAAAGTAGCAACATCATCCGTACATACCTGGTGGAATGGTCAACGGATAATAACCTTTTCACCCCCCTTGGCCCGCCGGATTCTACCGCCCAGGCCAACAACCTGACCCAATATTTTCACCTGCACGAAACGCCGGTGACCGGCTCCAATTTTTACCGGGTAATCTTAAATGACAGTGAAGGCAATCAATTGGTTTCCAATGTGGTAGAAATCATTAAAGAGCCATCAACCGGGGGGGATGGCAGCTATTATCTGGTGCATAGTTTTCCCAATCCATTTAAAGATAAAATAACCATCGATGTTTACGATCGCTTTGAAGGGCTGCCAATCACCGTCGAGCTGATTAACCCGCTCGGTCAGATACTGTATTTTTCTGAAATACCAGTTGGTATGGACCGCTTCGAAATTGAAACCGCAGACTTTGCCAGCGGAACGTATTTCCTATTCGTCAGGTATGGTGGGAAACCGCAAAAAATCTATAAATTGGTGAAATAGCAGCGCAACTTTGGGGCTTATCCTGATTCGACTCATTTCAACCAAAGTTTTCTCAAAAACTAAACCGGCAAATCCTTGAGAACTTGCCTTGGCAGCCTCTCTACTTCCTTTGAGCTCTTAACCGTTAATCTACAGGCCCTGCTTTTTCTCGGGAAAAACCATGAACGACCTGTGAGAAAAAGGTTTTAGGGAAACGTTGGATTCCCGGAAAACCCAGCCGGATATCTCTCCCTTTAAACGGGATATAGGCAGTCCGGAAAAGGTAGTCCCAAATGGCCAGCGTAATTCCAAAATTGATTCCGTAGCGATGGTTCTCAGGCAGATCATAAGCATGATGCCAGATGTGCATTTCCGGACTGTTGAATAAATATTTCATGACCGGGCCAAGCAGCAGCACGCCCACTGCGGTACTCCCCGTCAATGCCAGCAGCTGCTGACCAACAG
>JBFIJS010000123.1:0-8778 GCA_041600595.1 Saprospiraceae bacterium
GCTTTCTTTTACGTTCTCATTACCCGCCTGACGGAAAAGCGCTTTATCGACAACCCGGCGTCGACGACTTCACTGCAGGTCTGGACTGTTGCGCAGTGGTGCACTACCGGTTTTTTATGGTATCAATGGCTTACTCAGGATCTGGCCAACATCTATGTATATCTGCGAGGAGGCTACAACATGAGTGTTTGGGAGTTTGCTTTCAGTCTGTTGATATTGGTAGGTTTGTTGGGGTACATCTTTTATCAGAAGGGAGGGGCCGTGCAGGATGTCGTCCGGAAAAAGACCAATACCGCTGATATCCGGTCTGCCACCTTTATTGATTTCATCTACGCCATGATCCTGATGATCTTTAAAGGCGAAAAATTTTTCGGACTGGGCTTCGACCTGCCCTGGACCGGCAACCTTCCCATGAGTACGACCTGGGTCTTTATTGGTCTGCTGGCCGGTCGTGAAATAGGCATACGAATCAATCTGGAAAAAAAGGTCTCCAAAAAAATATCAAAGATGGTCTTTGCCGATTTGGGAAAGGTGTTTTTTGGATTGATCGTCAGCGTCGTGCTGGTGTTTATTATTAAATTATTGGCCGGCTAAAACTTCGAAAGATTGCTAGTTCAAAGGGGCTGCAGGCATTTAATTGCTTGCAGCCCCTTTGTAGTTTTTTTTAAAAATGATAAAAAAGCAGTTTGGAAAACTTTTATAAACCATTATTTATAAATAGAAATAGAATAATTAACAATCAATTAACGAAATGTAAGCTGTTGGTATTCAATGTTATAAACGGTGGATTGTTTGATTTTTACCGTGTTGTAAAAACGGGATTTTCTTCCTTTTTTTAACCTTAATTTAATCTGATGAACAGACAGGGTTAATCTGGCTTTTATTGCTTTGCGGTCAAATTGATACCTCAAAAAACCGAGCATCAAATAAAAATTTTAATTTACCTAAAAAGCAAAATTCAATGAATTTCTTAAAACAATCTTTCCTGTTCTCACTAATGGCCATTGCCGTCCTGTTTACCTCTTGTGGTGATGATGACGGAGGTACGCCGATTGATGAAACCATCGATGTGAGTGGCACCGTTACGGATGGTTCCGGTAACCCTCTGGATGCTGTAACCGTTACTTCTGTTGCCAATACTTCCAATGCAACTACCACTGCAAGCGACGGTACTTACTCGATTACGGTGACAGTTGGTGACAAGCTGACTTTCGCAAAAGCAGGCTTTGTTACACAGGAATTAGCTGCCGGAACGACGCTCAACGTGTCTATGAGTGTGGTGGTTAACTCTTCTCCTTTCGAAGACTACTTCGCTGCTGCTGGTAATATAATCGCCAACCCAGCCTTTGCCAACGGAATGATCCAGCCAACTGGCAATATCGGTGCGCCCGGTGCAGTTCCGGCGGGTTGTGAAACGACCACTTATAAGGGTGCTGTTGATCCAAATGGAACACCGTGGTACAGTGGCTGGTCTTTCTACAGCCGTTTGGTGGCTGGCCAGACTACTTCAGCGCCAATAACTACAGGTAATATCGTTACCATTACGGCTGCTGATATGGCTGCTGCTCCTAATGTTGTCAACTGGACAGCCAATAATACCTATGTGCTGGACGGATTGGTATTTGTAAGTGATGGTCAAACTTTGAACATCGAAGCCGGTACTGTCATCCAGGGCAAACCGGGTGAAGATGTTAATGCTTCTGCCCTGATCATCGCCCGTGGTGCAAAGATCAATGCCAATGGTACAGCCGCTGCTCCGATTATTTTCACTTATGAAGGTGACCAGGGGAATTCCCCGGCGACACTTCGTGGCCAGTGGGGCGGCCTGATCATTTTAGGAAAAGCCGGCCTGAACTCTACCCCGGGCGAATCGGCCATTGAAGGTATTCCAACCAATGAAGTGCGTGGTCTTTACGGTGGTTCAACTGACAACGACAACTCAGGTGTACTTCGTTATGTCTCTATCCGCCACGGTGGTACCAACATTGGTGCTGATAATGAAATCAATGGTTTGACACTGGGTGGCGTAGGTACAGGAACGACGATTGAATATGTAGAAGTAGTTGGAAACAGAGATGATGGATTCGAGTGGTTTGGTGGAACGACCAATGGAAAATACCTGATCTCTGCCTTCTGTGCAGATGATGCACTCGACTATGACGAGGGGTACAGAGGTGCCAACCAGTTCGTTATCGTTCACCAGGATCAGGCTTTCGATGCAGCAGATCGCGGAGGCGAGCACGACGGTGGAACTGACCCGGAAACAGGTACACCATACGCAACTCCTATTTTCTGTAATGTCACTTCTATCGGTAACCCCGACAGCCGTGCCATTACTTTCCGTGACAATGCTGGTGGAGAATACCACAACAGTATTTTTGTGGGCTTCGGCCAGGGGATCGATATCGAAGATTTAAGCTCACAAAACCAGGACTCCTACAAGATGTGGGAAGACGGTTTGTTGAAATTAGAAAATAACGTTTTCTTCAACATTGGAGCCGGCAATACTGCAAAAGATTTGTTTGTTGTAACGACCAACTAATATTTGGGAGACCAACTTCCTTTTTATCATATCTGAAAGAATCAGGAGGCATCCAATCCAATGCCTCCTGATTCTTTTATTCCTTCATTGATCTCTGAAAATTCGGAAAAGGCAACCTTCGCTGCGAGGTCAGATGTATGGCACCCAAACCGGTGATAAAACCGGAGACCTCCAAGTACCAGGCAATTAATATAATCAAGGTGAAATTTAACCTTACGTTTACAAACACTTCAACTCCTGTTAATTCCCTATGTCGACTTTTGCGGCAGATTTAAAAGAGAGGCATTAAGTCATGCTGATCTTCAATTAATTTAACAGCAAAACATTCTGACACCAATGAGAAAGTTAATCTTCTCCTTCTTTTGCCTTCTGGCAAGCACCTCCCTTATTCAAGCTCAACAAGGTACCATTACTGGAAAAGTCGTCGAAGAATCCTCTGGTTTTGAGGTAATAGGCGGTACCGTGCTCATTTCGGGCACCGGCAATGGCACCGTCACCGACCTTGATGGAACTTACCAGCTCAAGATAGAGCCAGGCACTTACTCCCTCGAATTCTCCTATGTTGGTTTTGCCACCCAGACAATTACAGACATTGTAGTAACGGCCAACAACACCGTCAATATTGATGTCCTGTTGGCTGAGGAATCAGAAACCATCGATCTGGGAGTCACTGTTGTCGCACAGGCCAGTCGCAGCACCAACGTCGCTTTACTGAATATCCAGAAAAAATCCCCGGTGGTTTTGGATGGTATCTCCGCCGCACAAATCACGCAAAGTGGCGACAACGATGTGGCTTCTGCCGTTCGCCGTGTCACCGGCGTCACTGTCGAAGGTGGCAAATATGTTTACGTTCGGGGCCTCGGCGACCGTTACAGTAAAACTACCCTGAACGGGGCGGAAATTCCCGGCCTCGACCCCAACCGGAACACTGTGCAGATGGACTTGTTCCCCACCAATCTGATCGACAATATCCTCGTTTATAAGTCTTTCTCTCCCAACCTGCCCGGTGATTTTGCCGGTGGCTACGTTGACATTGCTACCAAAGATTTTCCCAGCGAAGCTACGCTGAATATTTCTGCTTCTGCCGGCTATAACACCCAGGCGACCTTCAACGACCGGTTTATCAGCTACCAGGGTGGAAAAAAAGATTGGTTGGGTTTTGATGACGGTACCCGTGCTATTCCGGACCTGGCTGCCAATACCACTGAATTCCCTCAATTTTCACAAGGTTTGAACAACGGTCAGAACGCACAGCAGTTAGCCGACCTGACCCGCTCATTTGAAAACAACTGGCAGTTGTCGAACTACACGCCCACTGTCAATACGAATTTTGGCATTTCTTACGGCAATCAGAAAACCTTTTTAGGTAAACCGCTTGGTTTCATCGCCGCTCTGACCTACCAGCGCAACTATACCTCTTACGACAACGGTGATTATGGTATTTACGAACTGACGGGAAACATCAACCAGTCGGACCGACTGACACCCCAGTTGGAATTGCGTGACAGTCGCAGCGACGAAGAGGTTCTTTGGGGAGCAATGCTGAGTACAACCTGGAAAGTGGCCCCTTCTCACAAGATCGGCATCATGGCCATGCACAACCAAAGCTCCCAGCAAACTGCCCGCTACCTGGTAGGTACGAAATTCCGGGACGATCCGGCGGATGTTTTCCAAACCAGAACCTGGGATTACCTCGAAAGAGGACTGTCAACCTTCCAGCTGAGTGGTAAACATGTTCTCGCAAATGCCAATAACCTGGAGATCGACTGGGTATCGTCCTATTCCCTTTCCACTCAGGACAATCCCGATCTCCGTTATTTCACCAACCGGTACAATCCGGCCAGCAATCGTTTTCGTCTGAAACCTTCCAGTGACAACGTGCCAAACCGTTTTTACCGGAACATGGAGCAGTACAATTTTGACAATAAATTGAACGTAACCCTTCCATTTAACCAGTGGAACGGACTCAGTTCTAAATTCAAAACAGGGCTTTCTTATGTGTACCGGGACCGACTTTTCAGGGAAAACAGGTACAGCTTTAACAACCAGGCGCTGACCTTCAATGGCAGTACGTTTGATTATTTTGCGGAAGAAAACCTGATCCAGGCCGACGGAGAAGGATTTGTCGACATCAACGGGGTGTACGTCACCGACAACTACGATCCAAAGAATAATTATGATGCGGACCAATCTGTGGCCGCCGCTTATGCAATGGTTGAATTGCCTCTGACCGCTAAATTACGGGCAGTAACCGGTGTTCGGGTTGAGAAAACGGCCATCCGCCTCCTGACTTTTGATACCGATGTCAGTTTGCAACGTTTCCCGTTCCTGGACGGGCAGACCAAGCTGATCGATAATACTGATTTCCTTCCTTCGATCAACCTGAACTATGAAATGAACGATGCCATGAAATTGCGCTTTGCTTATAGCCGCACGCTGGCTCGTCCGTCTTTCAGGGAATTGGCACCTTTCGCTTCCTTTTTGGTGGATGGTGGTTTTGTCTTCGTCGGAAACCCGGAACTGGAGCGCACTTTGATCGACAACGTTGACCTGCGTTGGGAAATTTTCCCGGAAAACCGCGGCGACATGTTCTCGCTCAGTGCATTCTATAAAGACTTTACCAACCCGATCGAAAGGACCTTCAATCCGGAAGCTCAAAACACAGAGCTGACTTTCCGCAACGTTGACAATGCAACATTGTATGGTGCTGAGGTGGAAATCAAAAAAGGACTCGGTACCCTGGCTGATGTGCTGACTCCATTTAGCATTGGAGCGAATTTCTCCTACGTGGTCTCGGAGACAGACATCGACGAAAATGAATTGGAACTCATACGTAGCCTTGATCCAAATGCCAAAAGCACCCGGGAAATGTTCGGACAGGCACCCTATACTGCCAACTTCCTGATCTCTTTCAAAAACCAGAAAGGGACTACCGCCAACGCTTCTTTCAATGTGGTTGGCGAACGGATCAATGTGGTAACCCGGGGCGCTACACCTAACTACTTCGACCAACCGGCGCCTAACCTCAATTTCAACATTTCGCAAGAACTGATCAGCGGCTTCCAGGTAAGATTGTCGGCAGGCAACCTGCTTGATGCCGCCAGAGAAGTCACTGCTACCTACAAAGGCGAAGAATACAAAATTTCCAGCTTCAAGACAGGAAGAACTTTCTCACTTGGTTTGAGCTATAATCTGTCAAACTAACCTGAAAGTTTTTGCTGTTAAATTTTAAAAGGGCATCCCTCATCATCGTGGGAGGCCCTTTTGTTTTTTGCGCCCGTTGCTTCCCCTGAAAATCCCTTGAGGAGCACACGAGGAAGTTGCAAAAAGACCGGCTTATTCTGCCCCGCATTTTATAAATAAACTTATAACACAGAGTATTTAGAATTGATAAAAATCAGGTGCAAAGTGATAAGTAGTAGCCACAAGCTGACTGAACTTTCCGATTTTTACCATTGAACCTTTTTTTGCCTGATTGTTCTGGTAAAATAAGTACATTGTCCATGCCGGCAGAGATAACATATTTGGCAAAATCATTCACGTTTTACTAAAATTCACAACCCTGATGAAAGATATAACCCGTCGCACCTTTCTCGAATTCCTCGGCGTCAGTGCCGCCTCCTATTTAACCAGCCCATACCTGCCGGGAAACGAAGGCGGAATAGCCGGGAAGACTGCTTTAAAACCCATTTTACCCTCCGAAATGGACGAATTGGCACTTGCAGACGGCTTGTCTTATGAAATCCTGATCAAATGGGGAGAGGCTATTTCCAAGAAAGATAAGTTTGGTTTTAACAATGACTACATTGCCTTTTTACCACTGGACCCGGCCAACCCCAACGACGGCCTGCTTTGGGTCAATCATGAGTACATCGATGCCCGTTTTGTCTCCGACTTTATGGGAGGCGACGTTGCCGGGAAAACCCGGCGGCAGGTGGAAAAAGAAATGTACAATGTTGGCGGTACTTTTATCCGGGTTAAGAACCTGAACGGGAAGTGGACGGTGTTTAAAAACGACCCGCTCAACCGCAGGATCACCGCCCTCACCGATATCCCTTTCAACTGGAAGGAACCGATCATGGGTAAAAAATCAGGGATGGGCACTTTGGCCAACTGCTCGGGAGGCGTGACCCCCTGGGGTACCATCCTGACCTGCGAGGAAAATTATGATCAATTCTACGGCGAGCGGGACTACAAAACCGGGAAAAGAAAGTTAAGCTCCTATGATCTGGGCTGGCACCTGCACTACAACAATCCGCCCGAACACTATGGATGGGTGGTGGAAGTAGACCCGAAAACAGGGCATTGTCAAAAACACATTGCCCTGGGAAGGTGCGCTCACGAGTGCGCCACGGTGAAAGAATTGCCCGATGGCCGCATTGTCGTGTACACGGGTGATGACGCCGTCAATCAGTTTATCTACAAGTTCATTTCTTCCAAACCCGGATCTTTGTCGGAAGGCACCTTGTACGTAGCCAATACCCTGATGGGCAAATGGATTTCCCTCGATTACAACGAGCAACCTGTGCTGCAAAAACTATTTAAGAACCAGACGGAAGTGCTGGTTCGGTTGCGGGAAGCTGCCAAATACCTGGGGGCTTCTCCCCAGAACCGTCCGGAAGACATTGAGATCAACCCGGCCAACGGTGATGTCCTGGTGGCCCTCACCAACAATTCGACGGTTGGCGATTACCTTGGTTCGATTTTAAAAATTTCGGAAAAGGACGGCAAACACGATGCACTGGAGTTTACCGCCGACACCTTTCTGGCGGGTGGTGAAGAGAATAGTTTTGCCTGTCCCGATAACATGGCTTTCGATCCCAGCGGCAACCTCTGGTTTACGTCCGATATCTCCGGCAGCGCCATGAACCGGGAGGATAAGCCGGTCTATTTGCCTTATAAAAACAACAGTCTCTTTGTGGTACCCAACACCGGAGCGTATGCCGGCATGCCGGTTCGGGTGGCCAATGCCCCGGTCCACGCGGAGTTTACCGGGCCATTTTTCTCTCCCGACGGGAAAACACTCTTTTTAAGCGTACAGCACCCCGGGGAATATTCCGCTTCCCTGCAGGATCTTTCGAGTCATTGGCCGGACGGTGGTAATAATATACCGAAGCCGGCGGTCGTGGCGATTTATGGAGTGGACAAAATTGTGTAGGCCTGACCGGCCTGAAATAGCAACACCACCGGCAAATCAGATGCAGGTGGTGTTGAAAAAAAGGTGAAATATTTATTGTCGAGTATTTCTTCTATGACTGTAATACCTCTGTTACATTGGTTTTGGATGACAAATTCAAATACTGCAAAAACTCCGTCTTTTTCGCTTCTTTCATGAATTCGCCGCCATAATAGGCCGTTACCGTGCTGCTGTTGACGTCCTGCACGCCACGGGAAGAAACGCACAGGTGATGAGCATCAATGACGATGGCTACATCGTCGGTACCCAGAATATCGCAGAGCTCCTGAGCTACCTGCATAGTAAGCCGTTCCTGTACCTGAGGCCGTTTGGCATAATACTGCACGATGCGGTTGAGTTTCGATAAACCGATCACGCTGCCATTGGAAATGTAAGCAACGTGTGCTTTGCCAATGATCGGCACAAAGTGGTGCTCGCAGTTGGAGTAAAAGGTAATGTCTTTTTCTACGAGCATTTCGTAATAGCCATATTTGTTGTCAAACATGGCCACCTTCGGCTTGTTTTCCGGATTCAAACCGCTGAATATTTCTTTTACGTACATCTTGGCCACTCTTTTCGGTGTGCCGCGAAGACTGTCGTCGGTCAGGTCGAGGCCCATAGCGAGCATGATTTCCCGGAAATGATGCTCGATTTTTTCCATTTTTTGTTCGTCAGAGAGCTCGAAAGCGTCCGGGCGCAGAGGTGTTGCCAGAGAGGTCATGATGTGATCGTCTCCGATGTCATCATCGGTCAAAAGGAGGTTTTTGCTGAAATTATTTTTTGTGTTGGACATCGTTAAAGATTAATTAGTCAATGTTTGATTGAACGGAGATAGAAACGAATACCCACACTTATTGTTTAAGCAAAAAACGATTAAAGTTGAACAACACTGAATTTTAAGATTAAAAAAACAAGATGCCCTTATTTTTAGGAACGGATGCATATTTTATCTCTGAAAGAAAAAAGCGGAGATAATTGATGAATCAGGGTTGAAACAGGCATTTTTCGTCGGTTTAGTGGCCCAATTGCCCGAATTGAGGCACAGGTTGAAATACCCGGA
>JBFIJS010000124.1:0-8740 GCA_041600595.1 Saprospiraceae bacterium
CGTCTTTGGTATAATTGACGACTACGTTTTTGACGATCATGGCGTTTGGAATGTAAATGTCTTTGCCCTCAATATTGCGGATGTGGGTGGTGCGGATATCCATTCCTTTTACGGTTCCCTTATGTCCGTTGACTTCGATGATATTTCCGATCCGGAATGGCCGGTTGACGGCCAGCAGCAGTCCGGCCAGAAAGTTTTCCCCGATGTCTTTAAATGCAAACCCCAGTATGATAGCGGTGACGCCGGCCCCGGCGATGAGGCTGCTCATGATGCCACTGAAACCCAAAATATCCACCGCCGCAATCATTCCGATCAGGTAGAGTCCCCATTTCAATACATTGGCGACAAACCTGGTAACGATTGTTTCCTGCCAGATTTTGGTGAATTTGCGGTTGAACAGCCGGTACAGAAAGTGCCCCAGAAGAAAGAACAACAGAAAGACGACCATCGCCGCCAGCAACCGGGGCAAGGTGCCGATCAGTGTGCCCCAAAACTCGGTAAAGGTGTTTTTTATTTGTTCGTTCATGCTAATTCTTTTGGACCTTGCGCCTTTGCTTTGACTGGCTCCTGTGAAAAGTTTTAAGTCGCACAACGGGTTCGTTTACAGAGGGTAAGGTAAAATTCCGGCTTTGTTTTTCCAATGATTTCAATCACCCTGAAAGGTAGTCATTATACCGTGTTTAGCTTAAAAAATCTTTTTGGTCGGGCCGCCAGGTGCCTGCGGGTGAAGTGAGTTTTCTACGCCGGCGGGGTGAAAGAAGGTGCACAGACAAGTATTCCGCCCAGCACGGAGGGCCGGTGTGCTGCGCAAGCCATTGACAGCGGCATCTGCCCCGCTTGCATGCTGTCTTTTACCTCTCCTGTATGGAGTGTGGGAAGCTTATTTATTTAAAATATCGACCTGGTTGCGAATCCAAAGATCCCTTTGCGGGAATGGTATTTCGACGCCGTTTTCCCGGAACAGGGCCGTTATCTTGTACCGGATATCGCTTTTGACAAACTCGATGCGAAGAAATTCATTGCTGAAAAAGTTCAGTTCAAAATCGAGGGAAGAGTTGCCGAAGTCCTTGAACTGTACCCTGGGCTCCGGTTGTTCCAGCACGTCTTTATGACTGTTGGCAGCCTGCAATAACAACTTCGTAACCAGCTGTACATCAGAGGCATAGGCTACCCCGACCTTTACCTGAAACCGGGTGGGGTTTTTATTGTGGCTAAGGTTGACCACGCTGTCAACGACGAGTTTTGAATTCGGGATGATGATAGAAATAGCATCTCTCGTCTCCACTTTTGAAGTCCGGATACCAATGCTGGTGACGGTGCCGATCAGTCCGTCAATTGAAACAATGTCTCCCACTTCTACCGTCCCCTCCGACAACAGGATGATGCCTGAGACCAGATCATTAAAGGTTTGTTGCAGTCCCAGCCCAATACCAACCATCAGGGCGGCGGCCCCGCCCAGGAGGACGGTCAGTTGAAGGCCGACCAACTGCATGGCCCATAAGATGGCCATGGTGTAAACCACATATTTCAACAGGGTAATGATGGTGTATTGCCGGCCTCTGTCCACTTTCCGTTTTTTAAAAAAACGTTTCAGGAATAAACGCTGGATCAGGGTAAGAAATAACCGGGCCCCGAAAAGGACCAGGAGTGCAGACAGTACATGGTACACCAGTAGCACCTTGTCTCCAAATTTGATGAGTTCTATGCCGAGCAGGTCTTCAATGCTCATATCTTATTTTTTTGCCAAAAGTCTTACAAATGAATGGGATACTGAAACGGAATGCGGGAAAATTTACATGCGGGCGGGCAGGAAAATTTCGGGTGGCAGGGCAATTAGTGGGTGGCTGTTGCTGAGAGATAGGCCGCTTCGCATTTTACCAGCAACATTTTTTGGAAGTATTTAAAATATGGTAAACAGGATTCTCTTTAAAAAGGTCAGGATCAGGGCGATGCATAAACCGGCGATAAATATATTCAGAGAGGACCGCAGGTATTGCCTTTTCTTTTCCAGAATTTGTCCGAGGTGGTAGATGTCCTGAATCATAGAGCGGTAAATAAAATCCCGGTCGTTGACCATTTCCATCATGGCATCTTCGTACACTTCTTCCGTCATGTTTTTGAAATTACCAAAAAACAGGGGGTTGCCCTTCTTGCCCCGGATCGACTGTTCATCCAGCCCTCCGTGTGTTTTTTCCGGCTTGATGGCCAGCATGGAATAAATAATCGAAATAAAACCGGTCACGCCGAGGGTCAGCAGAAGGTAGAAATTCCATCCGTTCATGACGGGGTTTGAAATGACTTTGCCGATGATCAGGGAGAGAATCAACGCATTGACCGAGAGCATGATACGTGCTTTCCGGTCAACCATTTGATTGAGGGTGTAATGGTTGCGGCTGGTTACTTTGAGCATTTCCAGGAAGGCCCGGTCATCTCTTCCTTTGAGCTTATTGAATTTTTTTTTCAACGACTTGAAGTCCTCTTTGGAAAGGCCCAGTTCCTGTTTGATGTCCAGTTTTTGTTCTTCGGAAAGTTGTGGTTCTTCCATATCGGCATTTTTCTTTTACCCTTTTACCAACGGGACTGTTTTGGGTTTCATTATCCGGAATAATATTACAAAAAGGAAGAAAGTCGCTTTGGGTCCGGGGAAGTTTTCGGTGTGGATGCGAGGTGATCGTTTTCCGGGGCACTCAGTTAATCAGCCGGTTGGAAAGGTAAAAGCCCGGGCCGTAGAACGACGGATGGGCATCATTTCTTTTACCTGCTTTTCATTTCAGTTTATCCTTGCTCCAGTAGAATAATTTATCTTCTTCCGGCGGGAGCAGTTTCTCCGATTTGTTGGGGTAGTCGATAACCGACAACACATGGCGCATGGCCTGGATGCGGCTCTCTTCCCGGGCACTGGCCCGCACGATCGTCCAGGGGGCGTGTTCGGTATGGGTTTTCTCGAACATGGCATTTTTGTATTTGGTAAAATCATCCCACCGCTGCTGGGCGGCCATATCAACCGGGCTTACTTTCCAGCCTTTTAGCGGGCTTTCGATGCGTTGCTTGATCCGTTCTTTCTGAACGATCATGTCGATGGAAAACCAGAACTTAACCAGGAGAATGCCATCGTCGACCATCATTTTTTCCAATCCCGTCACCTGTTGCATGAAAAGCTGATATTGGGCCTCGGTGCAAAAACCCATGACGGGTTCTACGACGGCCCGGTTGTACCAGCTTCGGTCGAAAAAAACGATTTCGCCGGGGTCGGGCAGTTCCCGGATGTACCGTTGAAAATACCATTGTCCCCGTTCGATGTCGGTGGGTTTGCCCAGCGCCACAACGCTGTATTCCCGCGGATTGAGAAATTGGGTGAAACGGAAGATCGCAGCGCCCTTGCCGGCGGTATCCCGTCCCTCGAACAAGATGGCCAGGCGCAGGTTTTGGTCGTGGATATGCTTTTGGAGTTTCAACAGCTCTACCTGTAGTAAGTACAGCTCTTCAACATACTTGGTTTGTACCTGGTAAAATTCTTCAATGGTTCGTTTTTTCATGGTGCAGGATTGTGAAATAGAGCCATAAAGGTGTCGATTTTTCAGGTAAAATTCCTAACTATACCGATTCCGAAATGCTTTGAAAAAAAAATAAACCATTTCTCCATCGGCATATCCTCAAAACACCTTGTCCGTACCTTGGTCGGGAAGTAGTTGATAAAAAATAAAATTCCCAAACCACTTCGTTTTGAGTATATATTTTGGTTGTCAGGCATTCGTTTGACCAGAATATTTACACGGCAACCGGGTTGTCAGGGTTATTTGAAGCATACAGCGCCGGGGTTATCCATTTTTTGCCCTGAACGGCCACCATTCCGGCTAATTTCTGAGGGGTTGAAAAAACGCTTCGGGAAGACTCGTTACTCCACGCCACCCCAACACATGTATTTCATCACCACAAAATCATCTATTCCGTATTTGGAACCTTCCCGGCCAAACCCGCTTTGCTTGATACCACCAAACGGAGCGACCGCCGTGGAGATCATCCCGGTATTGATGCCAACCATGCCGTATTCGAGGGCTTCGGCCACCCGCCAGATACGGGCATAATTCCTTCCGTAAAAATAGGAGGCCAGCCCGAACGGTGTATCGTTTGCTAACCGGATGACCTCTTCCTCCGTTTCAAATTGAATGACAGGGGCAATGGGACCAAAAATCTCTTCCGAACTGATACTCATCCCGGGCCGCACCTGGGTCAGCACGGTGGGTTCGAAGAAGGAGCCGTTGCCTGCCCCCATTTTGGGGCGGCCGCCGGTCAGCACTTTTGCTCCTTTATCCGTAGCATCTTTCAGTAGTCGTTGCACCTTTTTCATCGCTTCTTCATTGATCAGCGGGCCTATTTCCACATCTGCGTCCATTCCGTTGCCAACACCCAACCGGCTGGCGGCTTCGGCGAGTTTTTGGGTGAATTTTTCGTAAATGCCTGCCTGCGCGTACAAGCGGTTGGCGCACACGCATGTCTGTCCGGCATTGCGATACTTGGAAGCGATGGCACCCGCTACAGCGGCATCGATATCGGCATCATCAAAGACAATGAAAGGGGCATTGCCGCCGAGTTCGAGCGATAGTTTTTTGACCGTATCTGCGCTTTGGGCCATCAGCAGTTTTCCGATTTCGGTCGAACCGGTGAAAGAAAGTTTTCGCACCAAAGGGTTGCTGGTCAGTTCTTTACCGACGGCTGCCGGTTGTTGCGTCGTAACAATGTTCAATACCCCGGGCGGGAAACCGGCCTCTTCGGCCAGTGCGGCCAGTGCCAGTGCCGAAAGGGGCGTATCCTCGGCGGGTTTGATGACAACGGTGCAGCCCGCAGCCAGGGCCGGTGCCACCTTACGGGTAATCATGGCATTGGGAAAATTCCACGGGGTGATAGCTGCCGCAACGCCGATGGGTTGCCGGATCGTCATGATCCGGAGTCCTTTCCCGTGACCGGGAATGACGTCGCCATAGACCCGCCGGGCTTCCTCGGCAAACCATTCCACAAAGGAGGCACCGTAGCGGATCTCACCTTTTGCCTCTGCCAGCGGCTTACCTTGTTCCGATGTCAGCAAGGCTGCCAGGTCGTCGAGGTTGGCCATTTGCAGGCGGTACCATTTTTTTAAAATATCAGCTCTTTCTCCGGCAGTTTTGTCCCGCCAGGCGGGAAATGCCGCAGCCGCAGCGTTGATGGCTGCTTTGGTTTCGGAGGCTCCCATGTCGGGCACGTTGCCCAGTTGAGCGCCGTCAGCAGGGTTGGTGACCGGGAAGGTTTTTCCGTCGTTGGCACCGACCCATTTTCCGTTGAGGTAAGTTTTGTCTCTGAGGAGGGTTTTATTTTTCAAATTCATGTTGTAATGGTTTTGTTCTGGTTGTTGAGGATGCGGTTCATTTCCACCAATGGGACCAAAAGTCGGCCCAGCGGAACCAGGAGGTTTTTCCCTGATGAAGAATTGTTTGTCGCAGCGATTCCAAAGGCGAAGTTGCGGGCTGTTCCGAACGATCGGCCCGGTTGTCGGCCGTGGATGTGTCCGTCGTTGGCAAGGCAGTGCCCGTACTTTCCACCGGGTGTGGCCGGGCATTGCCGTTGGATACGTTTTCCATGGCGACGGCTGGTGCCGGCACCTGCGGCCGGACCGCAGCGGAAAAGTCGATGAACTGGTATTGCTCCCGGAAATTGTCGAACGACTGTACCATGCTGTTGTGGGGCCAGTGCAGTTGTACGGTGCCTTCCGCAGGGTCATAAATGGCGGTGTACAACGTGCCAAACCCCTCCTGGAAACGGAAATTGTACAGCGGTGGCTGCAGGAATGCCGAGACTAATTTAGCCGCCGTGAGGTCGTTTTCCGACAATCGTTCCTCCAGAAAGTTCGCCCGCAAAACAGTTTGGTTAAACCGGGCATTATCGGGCCAGGTAATCCATCCCTGGTGATTGGTGGCCAGCGGAGCATCGGTGACAACGGAAGCCTGGTCCGGTACCATTTGTACGGTTTTAAAATTACCGTGTTTATCCACCACCGTGACGTTGTACGCCATGTGGGATGGAATACGAACCAATGCTTCAACGGCTTGTGGCACGTCGCTGCAAAATTCGAGCACATAGCGCAGGATAAAAGGAATGCCAAACCCTTTGCCTACCTCCTGACTGCCGCCAAAAGCGAGAGAAACAGCCAGACCGTCTTCGTTAACGCCATCCAGCAGGCCGGCCAGGCAGTCGCTGGTACCGATGACTTTTTTCCCGTTCCAGGCGGTGAGCAACTGGGTGCCTTCAAAAAGGGCGGGGTGGTAGTCGTAGTTGCGGACGAGCTGAATTCTGGGGCCTGTCAAAACCGCCTGCGAACAACCACCGATGTAGCCCGGTGGCTGAAAGCCCGTCAGGAACCTGGCGGCCAGTTTGTCCGCTCCGGCCAATTTGCAAAGACGTTTGTAGGTTGGTACCATCTCCGGCATGTAGTATTTGAGGGCGGCGCGGGCCGTCTTCAGGTCGGGGGTGTGGGCATCACTTTTCGACTGGAGCCAATCGCGGTAGGCCGGCCAGCAGGTGTTAAAAGTACGTTGCCACTTGGGGCCCGGTTTGCCGGGCTCGGCAATGGCATAGAAGTGAAGCTGCATCATTTATCTGGTCTGTTCTCCTGGTACTTCCAGCCGGCGCCTTTGGAAAGTGGCCGGCTGGAAGTGCGTTTATAATACTTTAAATCCTCCGCCATCGGCAATCTTCTCTTCGATCAATTCCGGCTTGGCCGAGGGGATGGACTGATAATTGGCCCGGATGGCGTTGATCCAGGTTTTGGCTCGTTTGGTCAGCTGAAAACTATCGGTCATCAACCTGCCCCGCATAACGAGAATACCCATATCTGCCCCTTCGTACAGGTAATCGCCTTTCCGCATAATGCGCAGGAAAAAGGCCTCTTCTTCCAACTCAACGTGACGACGGTGGGTATCCATCCGGTCAAATTCGATATTGCCATCGTTCTGCATTTTCCAAATGCCCGAGCGCGGTGCTTCCGTGACGTACTCAATGGTGTCTTTGGTGTGTTTGACCACCAGTTGTCCCCAGCTGTCGACATTTTGCTCATCATTCCAACGCTGGTTGATCTCATCTACATCCAGTTCGTAGTCGCGGTCCATCCATTCAAGAATGTGGAAAATAAAAAGTGGTGCATCGGAGAGGGCAAAAACAGCGTGATTGGTAATGGAACTTGCGCCGGTAATCCGCGGGTTCAACTCACCCAGATAAACGCTTTGGTCGTCCTGGTCGATCAGAAAGTCCAGCTCAAAGTAACCTTTGTAACCCTCTTTGCGCAGCTGATCACCAAATTGCTGGGTGTATTTCGTGGCGCTTTTCCGGATCTCAGGGGTAAAGGCCTCCGGGAAGATCTCATTGCCGCACCATCCACCCTTGTACGGGGTTAATTCCTTGAAACCAACCAGCTCGGTCATCAGTGGGGCGACGATCGTTCCGTGGCGGGTCACGCAGGCCTCAATGGCCGAGCCGCGGCAGTTGATTCGCTTCATAATTTTTACCTCTTTTTGTTCTTCTATTTCCTTTGCGTATTTCTTGTAGTCTTTTTCGGTGGAAATAAAAAAAGTTGTGTGCCCGGAATCGCCGAAGGGGGTCTGGATGACGAGTTGCTTGCCCAGCTTTTCGGAGATGCTCCGCAAATGTTTGTAATTTTTTACATTGGACAAAACATAAGGCACGCACGGCACGCCGGCTTTTTCGGCAATGCGGTTGGTGTTTACTTTATCGTCCATTGAAGTTCGCAATGCAGCGGAAGGAAACATTAATTCCAGACCCAATTCTTTGGCCAGCTTTTCCGTTTTTTCATCAAACATCAGGAACAGGACCTTGCCGGCCTTTTTATCCACTTTGTTTTTTTCGATAAATGCCTGCACTTCTTTGTGCTCCAGGAGGTAGTTGTTGATGTCCTCGATGCTCTGAAACTCTTCGTGCGGAAGTTCTTCCAGCGGGGAAAAAACATTGGAGTGCAAGCCATCAAAACACTCGATATAAGTGATGAATTTGAACCCTTTGATCCACTCGTCAGCCCCCAACAGATTGAAATTGGTCGCACTGATAAAATAGATGGGAACGTCATTTTTATAAAAAAAACGGCGGATATCGGAAATGCCTCGCAAGGGTTCGAGTGGCTTGGGGAGTTTTGCTTTTGCGGCAGGCTTTTTAACGCTGGTTCGTCTGGTCTTAACGGCTGCTTTTTTCGTAGTCATTTAATATAGTTGTTTAAATTTTGTGAGGTGCTGGTCTATTTTGATTATGCTAAAAAAAGTGAGTGACGCCCCCGTGCAGATCGCCGGGGCGGACCGGTTTTTATAATTCAAGACCCTGTTGTAATGAAACGGTATCAAAAGGTTGATCGAATTGGTGAAGGTTGATTTATTGATATTTAAAGGGTGGTTTTCCAGTGCTTTAAATATCAACTTTATAAACCATCATCAACATTTATCAACTTATAGTACAGCCTCATGCCTGCTCCTCGTTTAAATAAATTGAAAACCCAGGGTGCTTTTGGCTTAGAAGGTTGGTTGCGGGGTTAGTTTTTTCCGGCTACGGCCTTTGGTGTCTTTTTTTTGGCGACTCCGTTGACCGGTAGTGTTTTTTTGCCGGCTAAAGCATTTTCGGTGAAAATTTTTAGTCCTAATTCCGGGCGGTAGCCATGAATTTCCTTAACATCCAAAGCCAGTAAAAACTGAATGATTTCTTCGCTGACCAC
>JBFIJS010000125.1:0-8732 GCA_041600595.1 Saprospiraceae bacterium
CAGACATTGCCAAACTGATCGCCGACGATCTGGAATTCGATGTGGCGCGGTTCTACCACAAATTTTTCCATGTAAATACCATCGTTGGAGAAAGAGGCTTTGGCTTCATTGCGGGCCATACTCCACTGGTTCTCAAAGTCTTCGTGCTTCCAGACGATCCGCATCCCTTTTCCACCACCACCGGCAGTAGCTTTCAGGATAATGGGATATCCGATGTCCTCAGCGAGTTTTTTGGCCTCTTCCAGGTTGGTGATCAGGCCGTCAGAACCGGGTACCACCGGCACGCCGGCTTCGATCATGGTTGCTTTGGCGGTGATTTTATCCCCCATCTTGCGAATTTGCTCAGGGGAAGGGCCGATGAACTTGATACCGTATTCCGTACATATTTCGGCAAAATCAGCATTCTCGGCCAAAAAGCCGTAGCCGGGATGGATTGCATCGGCATTGGTGATTTCGCAGGCTGCCATGAGCCGGGGAATATTGAGGTAAGAATCAGTGGATGACGGCGGTCCGATGCAGACGGCTTCGTCGGCAAAACGGACGTGCAGACTATCCGCATCCGCAGTTGAAAAGACGGCGACAGTTTTGATGCCCATTTCCCGGCAGGTTCGGATGATGCGAAGGGCTATTTCACCACGGTTGGCAATAAGTATTTTTTCGAACATTTTCTTCGAGGGTAAACAGTAGACAATGGTCAGTGGACGGCAGGTGGTTGTATCCTTCTGCCGTTAGCTGTCCACGGTCTGCCGTAGAATTATTCCGGTTCTACAAGAAATAGGACTTGGTCGTATTCGACTGGTTTGGCGTTGTCGACGAGGACCTTGACGACTTTGCCGCTGACTTCCGATTCGATCTCATTGAAGAGTTTCATGGCTTCAATGATACAAACAACGTCCCCTTTTTTAATAGACTGACCGATCTCCACAAAGGGTGGTTTTTCCGGTGTGCTGGAGCGGTAGAAGGTGCCGACCATTGGCGATTTGACTTCCAGGTATTTGCTCTCGTCGGCCTTTTCTTTGGCAGGTGCGGGGGCAGGAGTTGCCTCTTTGGCAGCTTTTGGGGCTGGCTCGGCGGGCGCTGGTGCCGGTGCCGGTGGTGCAGGCATGGGTACCGGCTGGGCCGTTACGGGGATAGGGGTTTGAACGACTTTAGACGTTTTGGTGTCCACATACCTGTCGGTCTTGATAGACATTTCAAAATCGCCGTCCTTTAATTTAAACTCTGCCAGCCTTGACCTGCTGACAGTTTTGATCAATTCTGTGATTTCCTGAAAAGTCATGTTGTATCGTTTTGACGGTAGAAGGTTGACGTTTGCCCCATAGGAAGCAAGAAGCTTTGCCGGCCCATTGCCCCATGTCAAACGTCAGCTCTCTATCGGTTTTTAAACCCTCCCCTGGTATTCTCCTGTCCGGGGATTAATTTTAATGATATCACCTATGTTGATAAACAGTGGTACCCTGACTTCCACCTCGTTTACATCAAGGGTCGCAGGCTTCAAGGTATTGGTAGCCGTATCGCCTTTTACGCCTGGTTCGGTATAAACGACTTGATATACAGCCAACACAGGCATCTCCATGTTCAGAGGAATATTTTTTTCGGCGTGGTAAAGTACCTCCACCAGCATTTCGTTCTTCAGAAACTTGGGGTTGTCGATCAATGCTTCCTCAAGGGTGATCTGGTCGTAGGTTTCCATATTCATGAAATGGTAGCCCATCTCATCCTTATAGAGGTACTGGAAGTGACGGCGTTCGACCCGCACTTCATCAATTTTGTGGCCGGCGGAAAAGGTATTATCGACTACTTTTCCTTTGGTCAATGACTTCAGCTTCGTTCTGACGAATGCTGCTCCTTTGCCTGGCTTGACGTGCTGGAATTCGACGATTGACCAGGTGTCATTGTTGAACTCGATGCACATGCCGTTGCGGATATCGGAAGTTGTTGCCATTTTTTTAATTTCTGGTTTAAATGATTAAAAAATGAACGGGTAAACCTACCGACAGGGCAGGTTCTCCAAAAAGCGGCGCAAAGGTAAGAAAAGGTGCTGAATGGTTGGATGGTTAATTATGCGGATGGTTTTTATCCGTAACGCATCGTCAGTCAGCGGTCCGCTCTATGGTTTAGTACGCCCATTTCAACCAGGTAGCTCCCCAGGTGTACCCCCCTCCGAAGGCCGTGAGGATGAGGTTGTCTCCTTTTTTTAGTTGACTTTCCCATTCCCAGAGGCACAGCGGGATGGTGCCGGCCGTCGTATTTCCGTATTTCTGAATATTGACCATGACCTTTTCCATTGGAAAATCGGCCATGCGAGCCACTGCTTCAATGATCCGCAAGTTGGCCTGGTGCGGTACCACCCACGCTACATCGTCGGCAGAAAGGCCGTTCCGTTCCATGACTTTGGTCACCACGTCGGCCATGCCGGAAACGGCTGCTTTGAACACCGGCCGGCCATTCTGATAAACGAAATGCTCCCGGGCATCCACGGTTTCGTGGGAGGCCGGTTTTAATGAACCTCCGGCTTTTTGGTGCAGGTACTGCATACCCACGGCATCACTTTTCAAAATGGAGTCCATGATGCCATTTCCCGTATCATCGGCTTCCAGCAGCACGGCACCCGCTCCGTCTCCAAAGAGGATGCAGGTGGAGCGGTCGGTATAGTCCATGATAGAAGACATCATGTCGGCTCCGACAATGATGACCTTACGGTAGGTCCCCGTTTCAATAAATTTTGCGCCGGTAGTGAGGGCGAATAAAAACCCGGAACACGCTGCGTTGATATCGTACGTAAAGGCGTTTTTGATCCCTGTTTTATAGGCAATCAAATTAGCGGTGTCGGGAAACTGCATGTCCGACGTCACCGTCGCACAGATTACCAGGTCGATTTCATCGGGATTGGTTCCGGTTTTTTCCAACAGCCCTTTGACGGCCTCCGCTCCCAGGTCGGAAGTGGCTTTGCCCGGCTCTTTCAGGATATGCCGCTCCTCGATACCGGTGCGGGTCTTGATCCACTCGCTGTTGGTATCGACCATCTTTTCCAGGTCTTCGTTGGTCAAAATAAAATCAGGGACATAGCCCTGGATGCCTTTGATAGCGGCTTTGATATTAGACATAAAGTGAGTTGTTGATTTAAGCTGACGGTATTGATAACGGGCTCCTGCTGTTGTGGGGCCAATCACAAAGTGTCAGCTGTATATACAATATTTTAAAGTGGGATTTTTTGAAAAATAATACCTTGCGGTTCGTTTTGGGCGGGCAAGGTAGAAAATTTGTGGGAATTTTCATGGTTTCATGCTTTCATTGATTTACTGCCCGGAATAGTTTCCAAAAATGAAAGGTGGCAATCTGACAGGTTAAAGCCTGTTTTAAAACACTCATAATCAGGATTTTGCGGTTTAATTTGCCGGGCTGAAAATGTCAACCGCCCGTCATGCTGTTACGAAATCATGAAACCATAGAATGATGAATCAACGAAACCATGAAAATAGGTCTCTTTTTCGGATCATTTAATCCAATCCATGTAGGGCATACGATCATCGCCAACTACATGGCGACCCATACTGATCTGCAGCAGGTCTGGCTGGTGGTCAGTCCCCAAAACCCGCTGAAACCCAAGGCGACCCTGGCCAAGGATTACGACCGTCTGCATCTCGTGCAACTGGCCATCGGCGATAATCCCCTGCTCCGGGCTTCGAACATTGAGTTCGGATTGCCCAAGCCTTCCTATACCATCGATACCCTCACTTATTTAAAAGAAAAGTATCCGGAACATGAATTTGTGCTGATTATGGGAGGGGACAACCTGGCAACGCTGTACAAATGGAAAAACTATCAACGAATTCTCGCTGACTATGCCATTTATCTGTACAAACGCCCACAATATGATTTAGGGGAGTTGGAGAACCACCCGAGCGTTCACTATTTTGAAGCACCCCTGCTGGATATTTCCGCAACCTACATCCGGCAGTGCATAAAGGATGGGAAGTCGGTGCAGTACCTGGTGCCGGAGCCTGTTTTCGAATATTTGCAGGGAAGCTCGATGTATAAATAGAATTGACTGCCTTCGTTCCGCAATTATTGCCGCTGTATATTAACCAACTGCATATCTCCAACCGGCGTCCTGCCGGAATAGCCACCCACCCGGGCCTGGCCTGACTTGTTTTTTAACTGTTTATTCAATCTAAAATTATAAAAAAAATGATTTGTATTCATACTCAACGCCTGCAGTTGCTGGCGCTGGATAAAGCACATCTTACGCTATATATAAAAGGCCCAATACCACTGGCCCAACAACTTGGCCTGCGGCCCGTCGAGCTGTCTGTCGATCCCGGCTTTTGGGCGGAAGTGCCCGAAGCCATCGGGCAGTTTTGTCTGCCCGGGGTAGAGCAACATTCCGATGACTACGAATGGTACACCCACTGGGTCATTATCTGGCCGGCGGAAGACCGGCTGGTGGGTGGTATCGGTTTCAACGGCTGGCCCGACGAAGCAGGGAGGGTGTTTGTCGGCTATTATGTGGACGACCGTTATGCAGGCCGGGGCATCGCTACCGAAGCTGTCGGAGCGCTGATGGAACGGGCGTGGCAAAATCCGGCGTTGCAAACCATCGCTGCCGATACACTCGTTAGCGGGTTGGCTTCGCAAAAAGTATTACAAAAAAACGGTTTTGTTTTTCTGGAAAAAACGGCGGACGGGAACCTCCGGTGGATAAAAAAAAGGACTTAGGCCCGCTTGTTACCCCTGGCTGATTTTGTGGGCGCATTTTTCATGCTAAACCGGTGATCTTCTACCAATCGCAGCAGGTCGAATGAACTGATGACGCCCACAATTTCATTTTCATGAGTCACGACCACATGGTGAATATGATGGTTGCGCATGATGCGGGCTGCAATGTGAACATCGTTGTAGGCGGGCACAGTATAAACATGATCGGGCATGATGCGGCTGACCGGGGTGCCATCGTCGTGGCCTTTGGCGAGGTCGGAGGTTGTGATAATGCCCACCGGTTCGTTGTCAGTGTTGACGACCGGAACGGAACTGATGCGGTTTTTGGCCATGATGTCCCGGACGTGGCCCAGGGATTTGTGCGGAACAGTGGTGACCACGCTTTTCTGCATAAGGTCAGCGATCTTGATATTCATGTAGGCTGGCTTGTATGGTTTGAATCATTCTGACTGTAAAGAGGTGGGGGCAAAAATAGAAAAATGATTTATATATCATACCGTTAGCCCCATCAGTTCCCTCGCATTTTGCAAGGCCGACTCGCTCGGTGGATTTTGGCTCAGCATGACTGCGATAGAGCGCACCCGTTCTTCATCGTCCAACAATTTCACTTTGGTGGTGGTAGAGTTGGCGTCTACTTTTTTGTAAACGAAATAGTGGGCATCGGCCTGCGAGGCGATTTGCGGTGAATGCGTGATGTTGATCACCTGGTGGTGGTTGGACAATTGCCGGAGGATGTGGCCCATTTTCAAAGAGACATCACCGGAAATACCAGTATCGATTTCATCAAAGATCAATGTCGGGAGGGGGATGGCGGAGGCGACCAGCGACTTGGTCACCAGCGTTAGCCGGCTCAATTCTCCACCGGAGGCAACGTCTTTGATGTGTTGCAGGCGGCTGCCGGGGTTGGCGGCAAAGAGAAATCCTACTTCATCGGTACCGGTCGGGGAGAGGTGGTCGAGCGTTTTGAACTCTACCTCAAACCGGGTGTGGGGCATGGCCAGTTGTTGCAGCAGATCGAGGACCTTTTTGGTGAAGCCCGGGGCAGATTGTTTGCGTCGCTCCGAGAGTTGTTTGGCGATGCCGTGGAGGTTTTTTTCCTGTGCGGAAATGCTCTTTTCGAGGGCCGCTATTTCGGACGATAGGTCGCCGATGTCGGAGAGTTTGGTCTCTATATCCGACTGAATATCAAGGAGTTCCTGTATGGATTTTACCCGGTGCTTGTGTTGCAGGCGATAGATAAGGTCGAGGCGGGTTTGAATGACGGAGATGCGTTCCGGGTCGAATTCGGTGCTTTCGGCGACTTTTTCAAATTCCCCGGCAATGTCTTCCATTTCCACCAAAAGACTTTCGAGGCGCTGGTAGAGAGCCGGCACATCCGAGTGGAATTTTTTCACCTCTCCGATCTGTCGAACGACCTCCTGCAATTGCCCGATCAGCGGGGCTTCCCCATCGGTCAGGTTGTGAAAAGCGGCCGAGAGGTTGGTTTTTATTTCCTCGGCGTTGGTCAGTTGGTTGAGTTCAGCTTCGAGCTTTTCCTGTTCTTCGGGGATGAGAGCCGCTTCACTGAATTCAGCCAGCTGAAACTGGAGAAAGTCGGTCTCCTGGGAGGAGCGCTGGCTTTGTTCAAGGAGTTGTTGACGCCGGCGCTTGTCGGCAGTCAGCTTTTTGAAGTGGTTTTGATACTCGCTCAACCGATCATTATTGCCGGCCAGGGCATCGATCATGCGAAGCTGGAAAGAGACGTTGTGGATGTCGAGCGTATCAAATTGTTCATGGAGATCCACCAGCGAACCGGTCAGTTTTTTCAATACATCGAGGGTGACGGGGGTATCATTGACAAATGCCCTGGATTTCCCCGCAGGTGACAACTCGCGGCGGATGAGGCATTCGGGGGCGTAGTCCAGGTCGTTTTCTTCAAAAAAGGGTTGCAGGCGGTATTTATCTACCTCGAAAGCACCTTCAATGATACATTTCTGCGATTCGTCGTAGAGCGATTTGGAATCGGCCCGTTCGCCCATGATGAGACCGAGTGCGCCCAGCAGGATGGATTTACCCGCTCCGGTTTCACCAGTGATGATGGTCAGGCCCTGGGGGAAATCAATTTTGAGTTCCTCAATGATGGCGTAGTTGCGGATGGAAAGCTTCTTGATCAAGTGTCAGATGGTGAATGTCGAAAGGAGAATACAGTTTGTTCCCCTTTCTGGTTTTTAAAACAATTTGGTGCGCAAAGGTACAGGGTTGTTTGGAAAAAGAATCAATCAAAATGATTTCACTGGGTTGCAAACAAATAAAGAATTTACCGCATAATTCAGAACGGGACAATTGTATCAATAAAAAAAAACCATCCAGTAATTTGTACTGGATGGTTTTTTTATTTACCCAATACACAGGTCTCTGTGACCTGTGTATTGTAAAGTTGGTTATTTCTGAACCTGCAACTTACGGGTAACAATTCGGTCACCATTGCTGATGGACACTAAGTACAGTCCATTTTGTAAATCAGAAACATCCAATGAAACTTGGTTTGAACCAGTTGTGAAAGAACCAATTTCATTGGACATTACCCGCTGTCCAATAACATTTGTTACATCAATACGAACGTTGTCCAATACTTCTACTAATTCAAAAGTGATGGTTACTTGATCTGCAGCTGGATTTGGAAAGAAGTTCAAGCTGGAAACAGCTGTCAATTCTTTAGCGTTGTTGACGCCTGATCCCTCATAATCCGCCAATCTTTCGGTGAAAGAATCAGAACCGCCGCCTTGTATCATAATGTTGCCCAGGTTATCTTTTACCCGGTAGTAGGAACTGGCAGCTGGCAGTGTCATACCGTCACCATAGAAGTCGGTAATATGGAAAGTGAAACAATCCAGCGAAAGGATGTTTACTGTATCTTTATATAAGGTTTGATTGCCGTACATGTCAGGATGGGCAGGAGCAGGGAATGTCCCGGTACCAATATTATTGATGCCTACATTAGGATTTCCTCCCCAATCAACAACCTCTCCACTACCATCACGAACTTCCCAGTAGGTTTCATCACCATAGTTATCGGTTCTGATTTCAACAATTACATAAGAATCTGATGTGGGTGCTAACAGGATCTCGCTGGAAGTAGCGGTGTTGTCATCCGTGCTCTCATCCATCATTCCATTTGGGTTTGTCACTTCAACGTTTACGACATTGGTTGCCATAACGTCAAAGGAAATAGCTGGAAGTGTTATTTCCTCTTTCGCCAGTGTAGACAGGGAACCCGTCCAGTCGTAAGATTCGCTTGAACCACCGTTTACATCGTAAATAATAGTAGCTGAAGTCAGCTCTGCGTTGCCATTGTTTTGCAAGGTAAACACAGGTGAAACAGACTGACTGCCAGAACAAACGGCATTCGGTAATCCTGTTACCTGAATAGCTCCAACATTGTTTTCAAAATCTACGGTAATGTTGACATCTTTAGCCTGGACAGCCTGGTGTACAAACTTGGTTGCATCGTCCTGTACGAAAGCGATCACCTGTACTTCTCCATAGTTGTAGATGTTCAGGGAACCGAGGTCGAAAGTTTCATCAATGCCGATAGAATCGCCGGCCACCCAACTGTCGGCGAGATCAAAGCCAGCTGGTCCGCCAATGAATTTTTTGAAAACATTGTGGTATTCTGTTTCACCATTAGTGCCACCAGGAGCGTCTGCAATGTCAATGATGTGCTCGATGATCGCAATACGCAGGCGGAAGTCGCCACTGGCGTCAGCCGTAGCTATCACATCGCCAGTTACTTTCAATTGACCGTTTTCGATGGCTGCGTTGAGTGTCATATCAAATTCTGATACCTGGTTGGCGATTGCATCGATCTTGGCCTGGTTCAGGTTGCCTAATGCACCGGGACTGCCGGCACCGGTTACGAAAGAACCCTGCATTACTATCTGTGGAGCGAAACCGAAACCGTAATAGTCACCTACACGGGTATCTACTTCTTCAGGATTGTCGAGGTACATAGGATCGTAGCCTGGCCACCACAC
>JBFIJS010000126.1:0-8659 GCA_041600595.1 Saprospiraceae bacterium
CTTTGGGCCGAGCAGTCTGATGCCTCAAAGCGAGATGAATCCTCCGGCCCACTTGCATGGAAGAGAAATTAAAGAAAATTTAAATTACAGGGTAGTAAGTATTCTGCTTTGATTAATCCGGAACAAAAACCTCTTTCCATTTTTTACCATCCGAATAAATAAAAACGGCATCTGCCGCCACCTCCTTAATTTTTATTTCGCATCCCTTTGGCAACGTTGAAAAATTATATTGTTCCCGCTCGTACGGCCCTGTTCCCAATCCGTTGCGCCACCACCAACTGCCCCATTCGTAAAATTCCAGCTTTATTATTCCGGCAGCATCTACCTCAACATTAAAGCCATCCGAAGGAGTGTTCATATTAAATTGAGCCACCTGGAAAAATTGCCCTTTGACCGGTTTGTCAACCAAATATTTTAAAGCACTTTTCAGCGCTAAGTCTTGTCTTGAAAAGTCTTTAAACATAGGAATTCCTTTATAATTTTCGGGAAAAGCCAACACATATATTTCACTACTTTCCTCCCACCTGAAATCGTTTAACAACCCCTGAACAACCGTGGTACTTTCTTGCCAGTAAGTATTAATTTTATTTAAATTAAAAATGGAAACAGTGAGAAAAAAAGCGTAAAAAAAATACCTTATCCAATTATTAAAAGACTGAAACAATGCCACCAAACCGATGTAAAAAAACAGCGAAGCGAAATATCCGTAACGGTCGTTTTCACCATGCAACAGCCAAACAACATATAAATTGGCCACTGGAATCAACGCCAAAAAGAACAACCCCCAAGACAAACCTGTCAGCCTGATGCCCAACTTTATTTTTTTATAAAAAATAATACCTGTGGCAAAAAGAGTCATACAAAGAATAACAAAGGAATAAGCCGTTATTGGATGTTCGCAAAAGGACATCCATAACTCCTTCCGTCCGTGCTCCCACTCCCGCCAGTACAATAAATTTTTCGAAAAATATTTCAATAAATTGGAGGCAATATTTTTTACATCAAAATTCAGATGTACTCCTTCTCCATAATGACCAACCCAGCTACCAATAAATATTTTATTCAGGAAAAAATAAAAAACAGACAATATAAAAAACGGGGCTACCGACCACGGGTTAATGTATTTTTCTGACACTAATTTCTTTCCAAAAAAAAGAAAAAAAACAACCATCATTGGAAAAGCCAGAGACAACTCAAAAGTGAACAGCGCTACCGTAAAAAAGGAATAAGAAAATAGTAAATCCTTTTTTTTACCTTTTTCAAAATAATTGATCAACAGCAAAAAAGAAGACAACAGCATGTTGGTACAAAAAAGAAAATTAAAACACACTTTCCATATAACTACCTCCGCATTATAGGGAGACAGTAAAAATAACAGCGCTACGATAAACGCAGAAAAAAAGACGGAATCAAGAGCCTGACCCGACCATTTAAAAGCCGCCACCGGTGTCTGCACCTGCTGAAACGAAGGTCCCGCCAATACCAATATTTTTTTCGCCAGCCGGTAGCCTAACCAACCGTTCACTACATGCAATGAAGTGTAAATGAAATACCACGGTGCTGCGGCGGTGCCGAAAAGTTTATAAAAAATAACCAGGAAAAAATTGGTTACCTGATGCAGTGCCGGAAAACCGAAACAGTGCAAAAAATCCTTGAAAGGTGCTCCGTCCAGCCGTTCCAGCAAGCCCGTAAAATCCGTAACGAAACCGGCCTCCCAGGTCTTACCGTAGACCACATGCACCGCTATAAAAAAAACACCCAGGACCAGGGCGTTTTCCCGCAATTCGTATTTGTTCTGATTGTAGCTCATCGGATTGGCTGCAAGTGTTTACTTTTGACCCCGTGCGGGACCGTTTTACATATCCGCCTAAAAGTAAGGTGGTTTAGCAAATCCACCCTACATTCTGAACATGAATCCATTAATGCGCCTGTTACTACTCTTCATAGCGTTCTTTATGACCCTTTCGACCGGCACTGCCCAGTACAGTGCCAGGGTAAGTGTGGACAGCACGCACCTGCTTATCGGGGACCAATTGAAGATGCAACTGGATGTGGTGCATCCGGCAGGCGCCCAATTGTTGCCACTGGCTTTAAAAAAAAAGGAAGGAGATGTGGTTGAATTTTTAGGCCAGACCAAATGGGATACCGTGTCCGCAAGCACGGATATTCACTTGCGAAAAGGGTTGCTGCTGACAGCGTGGGATTCGGGTTATCACGATATCCCTTCCCTTCCGGTTGTTTTTCTGGCCAATGCCAAACAGGACACCATTTACACCCAACGCATCCCGCTGGAAGTCGGGGTTCCACCGATCGATTCTGTGCTGGCCGATATAAAACCAATTATTGAGGAGCCGGTCGTCTGGCAGGATTATATTCCGGAATTAGTGCTAGCGGGGCTGCTGATTATAGGAGCACTGCTGTGGCTGTTGATCAGGCGGTTCCGGAAACAAAAAGTGCTGCCCTCGCTACCACTCGTCGTATCTCCCCCGCATGAAGTTGCCTTGAGTAAACTTAAAAAGCTTAAAGAGCTACAGCTGTGGCAACAGGGTCAGGTCAAAGAATTTCACAGCCAATTGACGTACATTATCAGAGAATACCTGGAAAAAAGATACGGCATACAAGCCCTGGAACAAACGACCGATCAAATACTGAAACAGATGCAGAGTTTCCATCTGGACAACAACTTAACCCCAAAAATGACCAGACTGCTACAGACTGCCGACCTCGTCAAATTTGCAAAAGCAGAACCACCGGCCGGATATCACGACGAGGCGCTATCGCTCGGCGAAGAGTTTGTCCATACAACCAAAGAGACCTTAATGCCGGCAGAAAAAAACGAAAATTAGTGGACCCGATATGGGCAGGGCAGGGTTGGTGCTGATACCGCTCCGCGACCATGTCAATCTACTCAACTACATACTGGATGTTCAGTGACATCAACTTCGTAAATCCCTGGTTTTTTTCTCTCCTCCTGCTGATCCCTCTGGCGGCTTACCTCCGCTATTTTAAGGCCGGCGAGCACTACGCCAGTATGACCATGCCGAGCCTGAAGTCCGTCCTGACCATCCGCACCTGGAAAGCTGTTTTGCAAAAATGGCTGCCCCTGCTGCGAGCGCTGGCTTTTGCTGCGCTGGTCTTTGCGATGGCCCGGCCACAACTTACCCTCAAGGAGGAACAGGTAACTGCCGATGGCATTGACATCTTTCTTATCATCGATCTTTCCAGCAGCATGCTGGCCCAGGACTTCAAACCCGACCGCCTCGAAGTCAGCAAACGGGTCGCTTCCGACTTTGTGGACAAGCGGCCGTTCGACCGCGTGGGCCTCGCCGTTTTTGCCGGAGAAGCATTCACGCAGTGCCCGCTCACGACCGATCACCGCGTACTGAAGGATTTCATCAGCGAACTCCGTTGCGGACTCCTCGACGATGGCACGGCCATCGGTATGGGGCTGGCAACGGCCGTCAATCGCATCAAAGACAGTGAGGCCGAAAGCAAGGTCGTTATTCTCCTGACCGACGGCGTGAACAATGCCGGCTATGTCAAACCCATCACCGCAGCTGAAATTGCCAAAGAGTTTGACGTAAGGGTTTACACGATCGGCGTGGGTACCGAAGGGCAGGCCCTGGCCCCGACAAGCCGCCGTAGCGATGGCCGTTATCAGTTTAGTCTCACCCGGGTGGAAATCGACGAGGCTCTGCTCACCCAGATAGCCGAAATGACGGGTGGCAAATATTTCCGGGCCACCAATGAAAAAAGGTTGGAATTAATTTACGCAGAAATAGACCGGTTGGAAAAAACAGAAATTGAAGTAACTACGATAAAAAGATACAGCGAGGAATTTTATCGGTTTGTTTGGCTGGCGGTAGCTTTACTGGTGCTGGAAATGGTGTTGAGATTTACGGTTTTACGGAGTGTGACCTGACAACAACTCCCTCTGGCAGCATTCTCAAAAATATTTTTTCTATCTCTAAAAATTCACTTTCATTTATTCCTGCTTTCCCATACCACACCCGCTCAAACGCCAGGGTTATTTCCTGCATATTTTTAAAAAGTGGGGTGCCGGCCAGTTCCATTAAATAATCACCATTGGTTTTTTCTTTTTTCCATTTTATTTTTTTGCTCCGGGAAAGGTCTTGCAAAACCGCTAAATAATACAGCCGCACAGCCATTGAATAATCCCCTGCGGCTATGGCCCGTTGTATCGGGTTGTTGAGCTCTGCTTTTTCCAGGTCTTCTTCTATCTTTTCCAGGTCAGTTTGTGTAACGGGTTTAATTTTTTTATCACGGGGAGAAAACAAGTTTTCGCTACTCAGTGCTTTAACCAAAAAGAATAAAGCAAGACCGATTCCGAGCACGATAAAAAAGAATTTTAAAAATGCACCTATACCTTCAAAGCGTTGTGGTTGCTCCTCTTTTCTTGTTTCTTTTTTTTCCACAACATCTTTTTCCGTGTAGTCGATTCCCCGGGTTAATTCTTTGTATTTTTTTTCATCAAAAGAGTGAACTTCTATATTTTCCTGCAAATATTTTTCCTGAGAGGATTGTGCAGAAACGCCTTTGCCCACAGTCATCTGCAATAAAATGAAAAAGATAAATAAAATGCGGGGCATATTCGTGGCTGTATATTTTTAGAAAATATTTTACAACTTTAAGAAGCCTGAAAAGCACCGGACAATGCCAGTGAGGCATCCATATTTCCGTCGGCATTTATTTGCTTTAATTTTACCGGCAATATTTCATTAATTAAATTTTCCTGAGCAGGTATTTCTATTTTAACATAATTATCGGTAAAGCCGGACAACATGCCTTTGGTTTTACTTTGTTCAAATAGAACCGGCCTCGTTTCCCCAATAAATTGTTCATAAAAATAACGACGTTTTTTTTGCGATAAAATAGTCAACATTTCATTGCGGCGACGGCGCTCTTCCATGGGCACCACATCCGGCATTTCAGCAGCTAAAGTGTTAGCCCTCTCTGAATAGGTAAAAACGTGGAGATAAGAAATATCGAGTTCATTCAAAAAATGGTAAGTCTCCAGAAAATCTTCTTTCGTCTCGCCGGGAAAACCAACGATCACATCCACCCCGATACAACCATGCGGCATTACTTTTTTTATTTGCGCCACCCGGTCGGCATAGAGTTCTCTTTTGTAGCGGCGGCGCATCATTTTTAGTTGTTTATTATTACCGCTCTGTAAAGGCATATGAAAATGCGGGACAAAGCGCTTGCTTTGTGCGACAAATTCAATTATTTCGTGGGTACACAAATTCGGCTCGATGGAAGAAATGCGAAAACGCTCAATACCTTCCACCTCGTCCAGGGCATTTATTAAATCTATAAACAATGCTTCTTTTTTGGGGCGCACACCCTCAATCACTTCGGTGCCATTTCCAAAATCACCAATATTCACGCCCGTCAGAACGATTTCCTTAACCCCCATGTCCGCAATTTTACGGGCATTTTCCACCACGCTCTCCACGGTATCACTGCGACTGTTACCGCGTGCCATCGGGATGGTACAAAAAGCACATTTATAATCGCAGCCGTCCTGCACTTTGAGGAACGAACGGGTACGGTCGCCGAAGCTAAAAGCATGTTTGAAGGTATTAGCCTCTTTAACCTCTCCCGCCTGCACCATGCCTTTTCCGGGTGCTTTTTCGATTTGCTCCACAAATTCCAGGATGCGGAATTTTTCGGCAGCGCCGAGCACCAGATCCACTCCGGGTATTTCGGAAATTTCCTGCGGTTTCAATTGCGCATAACAACCGATAACCACCACCTTCGATTCCGGCGATTTACGCAAGGCCCGCCGCACGATCTGCCGGCATTTTTTATCCGCAAAATCTGTCACCGAGCAAGTATTGATGACGCTGATGTCGGCACCGTCGTCGAACGACACTTCCTGATAGCCCGCGTCCTCGAAGAGCCTGCCGATACTGGAGGTTTCGGAATAGTTGAGCTTGCAGCCGAGGGTATAGAAGGATACTGTTTTTGGTGTCATTGATAAATAAAGTTCTGCCTTTTACTAAAAACAGTCGCAAAGATAAGGCTATTTCACCACAACCTTCTTCGTCTGTAAGTTAGCAGAGAGCAATATCCAAACCCGGAGGAAATGTGGAAATTTAGCTAAAGGCATTCCCCCTGACCATTTCCACCAAATTACTATCTTCGCCCCCAACCCATTCCAGCAAGCAGCATGAGTAAACCATTGTTTAAAATCAGGGAAAACCACAAGTTTGGTTTCATGGATGATACAGGAGAGATCGTCATCGAACCACAATACGTGGAAGCCGAGGACTTCTACAATGGCTTTTCCCGCGTCCGCTTCATGGACAAACTCATCCCACTCGATGAGCACGGCCGTCTGCTCATGCGGCAATTCTACAACGATATCGGCCTTTTTGAGGAAGGGTTTGCCAAAGTCAAACTCGTGCAGAAATGGGGGTTCATAGACGAACGAGGTCGCATGGCTATTCCGGTTCAATTCAGCGATGCTGGTTATTTTTCCGAAGGGCTGGCCCCCGTGGCAAACGGCGCTTTTGGTTACATCAATACCGAAGGCGAATACGTGATCGAGCCACAGTTTAATGGAGCCGGAGAGTTCAGCAGTGGGCTGGCACCAGTCATGGAAGGGGAGGTTTTTGGTTACATTGACAAGAACGGGGAGTACGCCATACCGCCATTGTTCGATCAGTGTTTACCCTTTCACGAAAATGTGGCGCTCGTCGTCCGGCAGGAAAAATGGGGAATTATTGACAAAAAAGGAAAAATGCTCCTCAACCCCGAATTTGACTTTCTCGACGGATACACCAATGGCGAATTTTATGAAGGCATGACCGTTGCGGTTAAAAACAACCAATACGGCTTCGTCAACCTAAAGGGCGAAATAGCCATCGAGCCACAGTTTGATTTTGCCGGTGACTTTTCCGGTGAAATGGCCCTGGTGGAAACGGGGGGCCGGTTTGGCTATATCAATAAAAAAGGTGAAATGGTCATTGAACCACAATTCGAGGATGCCGGTGTTTTCTCCGAGGGGTTTGCTCAGGTGAAAATAGACGGGCAATGGGGTTTTATTGATACCCAGGGTAATACACATCTCAAGCCGGTTTTTGACGACGTCCTGCCTTACCGAAATGGCCTGGCCTGGGTAAACTTCAGAGGATTGTGGGCTTATATAAATAGCGACGGACAATTGGTCTGGAAAGAGAAAAAGTGATTTTCATTGCTATCACATATTTTTACAAAAAACGCTGAATAAAAAAGCGACTAGATCATACCTGTACTCCAGCAGCAGGATTTGGCCCTCTGCCGACCTTTGCCTGATTTAAAATTGTTGTACAAGTTTTAAATGCTATCAGTCTGATATTGAATGTACCGCAATTTCTACATTTTTGTAAAATTAATTATCAACCGGTTATAATTACATATTGACATTTTAAAGTAAGCAATATGGACAAATGAAAATCAAAATCAAAAAACGGAATTTACCTATCTAATCTATTGACTACCAATTTCTTTTAGGTACATGTTTTTAATTTTTATTTGCATTTTAATTTTTATTAACTACACATGTATTTCCCCAAATAAATTTCGCCGTAAAACAACATGAAAGCAGCGACCATCACCGAAATAAAAAGAGAATTAAAAGAACGTAAACCTGCCGAATTGGTGGAGATTATTTTGCGTCTCGCTCGTTTTAAAAAAGACAATAAGGAGCTGCTGACTTATTTATTATATGAGTCCCAAAATGAATTAGCGTATATTAACTCAATAAAGCACGAAATAGATGAGCAAATGCAAACGCTGAATAAATTGAGTGTTTATTATTTAAAAAAAAGCCTGCGGAAAGTATTGCGTCAACTCGATAAATATATTCGCTATTCCGGAAATAAAGAGACCGAAGTCGAATTGCGAATTTATTTTTGTCAAAAAATATTATCGGAAAAAATACCCGTTAAAAGAAGTAGGGTACTGGTCAATTTGTACGAAGGACAATTAAAAAAAATAAGGACTGCGACCGCAAAGCTTCACGAAGACCTACAGTTTGATTACGGCGAGCAATTGAAGAATATCTCCTTTGAATAAACAAACTATCTGAAGGAAGAATAACAGGATCCGTGCTCGTGCAACAGGCGGCTGTTATCATCTACTGGTAGTTATATCCGTATTTTATTCCGCTGTACGTGCTTGGGGTACATGACTATTTAGAACTAACTTTACCTTTTTAATCACTTTTAAAAACTCAACCAAGATGAATTTTAAGAATACTCTTATGTTATTCATGCTCATTTGCATCAGCTCATTCAGCATGAACGGTCAAGAACTGAAATTTCCTGACCTCGACAAAAGCCCGATGGATGCCGTCACTTACCCAAGGGATGCAGCCTGGAGGAATTACATGGAAGGGGATGCGAAGAACACACCTTTAAAAGTTAAGGTGTTGTACTGCCGCCCTAAAAAGAATGACCGGGTCATTTTCGGAGAACTGGTAAAATACGGAGAAGACTGGCGGCTCGGAGCCAATGAAGCCACGGAGGTTTACTTTGCATCTCCGGTCGAAATTGGCGGAACCTTTGTCAATACCGGTTATTACACCATGTTTGCGGAAGTACACCCAACCCATTGGGTTATTAAAATCTCTTCTGAACGCCATATTGGA
>JBFIJS010000127.1:0-8624 GCA_041600595.1 Saprospiraceae bacterium
GATTTTTTCATACCGCGTAGACTTTTGGTTGCAAGTCGTTGGTGGATTTGTTTCCCAGTTTGTTGTAGCTTATTTTTTATGGTTGGCCATTTTCGAGCATAATCAGGCCAAGCAAATCGGCGGGCAGGATTTCTCCCCAGACCAGATAGACAACTCCGAGACCGGCAATTGCCAGGCAGGTCGCCTTTTTGAAAGCTGTTTTGAATAAAGATTTTTCAAAGGGAAATTGGCGGGAGCTGAAAGATGTATGCCCCGGGCCACTGACCACTAATTGATGTTGGGCATTGAAAACAAATACGACTCCGAGGGTCAGCATGATCAAAGCAAACAAGAACATCGCCCATTCGCCCATCGTAGGAACTGCCACACCGGCAGGAATCCCTTTGATCGTGATGTTATCCCAGGCAATGGCTTCGGAGCCACCGTCACCCATACCTTCCACCCGCAGCGTCAGCAGGCTGCCGGCACCATTAATATTGGCGGTGAAGGTGGTCAGGTCATTCAACAAAATGGTACCGTTCACGGTCATTGGATCATTATAGGTAAATGTGTTACCGTTATCCATGGTGTAAGTAGCCGTCGCCGACTCATCGGGCGTCATGATAAAAATATTGGTAAACGGGCCTCCATCAATGGAATAGGACCAGGTAAAATTATCATTGGCCGCTTCAAAATCACCCATAGCTCCCATATCAATGGTGATGGCGGTAAGATTGACAGCACTGGAAATATTAAATACCCATTCTGCCGAGACCGGTCCCATGTTGTCGGGATTCTCGGTATCGGTCATACCAAAGAAACGATTGCCATAATTGCAGGGAATAATGCCAATATCGTCATTGGCGAAAAAGTTTGCACAGGCAGGATTGGTATCATCCACGAGGGCAAATGGTGTGTTGACGGGATCACCGGTAAATGCATTGGTTATGCCCCAAAGGTCACCGATATTCATAAAAGCCATATCCACCGTGATGGTCCGGCTAACCAAATTCGTCGGACTGTCAAAATCGTCGGAAGCAATGCAGTACGGGTTGGCTGGCGCTGGTGGTGGTGGAGGCGGAGGAGCAATGCCACCGGCGGCACAAAAGGTGATATTATCAAGTCCATACTCATCCCGGCTGCCGCTGCCGGATTCATCATCACCAGTCCAGGCGAAAAAAACACACATACCATTGGGTATATTCAGAGCACTCAGGGTTGTGGAGCGAGGCTCCGTTTGAATACCATTGGCATCCTGCGTACCGGGGGTTGTAAAATCCAGCGATGGCACCGGCGTATAGGTCACATCATCGAGAGAGTAGGAAAAATTCAATGAATTCGCCCGGTCGGCATCGTTGAGGTAAAGAATGTCGTAACTCAAATCGATGTCGACGATGGTTGCACCCGAGGTGTTGCAGGATTTCAGTTTGAGCGTTCCCGGGGTAAAATCAGACCCACCCGGCTGAATCCAGAGTGCCGAACCATTCAGAGAATAAATACCACCGGTGGATATTCCCCCCGAGGTATTGCCCCGGGCAAAATCACCGGAGGTTTCAGAACCGCCAAATCCAAGGTTGCCATCGCTCATACCGGATAATGCCCAGGTGTCAGAATCCAATTGCGTCGGGCCGGGGTTGGGGACAAAGCCGGCACCAAAAAAAGTGGAGAAATCAAAAGTGACCGTACTGCAACTGGCAGGTATGTCGACTTGCGCCATCAGGAATGTTGGGGTCAGCCCAATGATGGCCAGGCTTAGTAAAGTGTAAATTTTCACGAGATTTTTCATAAGTTGATAGTTAAAATAATATGACAGATATTATTGAAATTGAGGTTTCGGGCAGCGTGTAACTACCATCCGCATCAGGGGAAATAATCAAAAATGATAAATTCGAAATCGGTTTTGGCTGGAAAATAAATTAGCTGAGGAAATTCCCTGACAGCCTGATTATCTGGTAAAAGCAGTCGAAATTAAGGTAGAAAATAATGTTAGGCGAGTCTGTTCAAGGGAATTAATTCTTCGTATCATATTGTCTGCCAAAGGTAGAAAGACAAGCAACATTTCACAAACATCCAATATTAATTTTTGGTAAAGACCAGTGTGTAAAAGGAAAACAAAACCAAAATTGTCGTCAGGTTGAAATCGAAACCAGCAAATGCACCTCCAAGTAACAACAATTCCTATTTTTACCCCGACAAATTAGCGTGCAGGAATTGCAACCCGTTGACATACTGAACGTACACACACGGTATCACGGGCCTTTTGTTTCCTGACAATAAAAACCGATTAATTATCCCGAAACATTTTGACATGATGAAAAAACTGATCGTGGGCACTTTGCTATTACTGTGCCTGCTCCAAACCGATTACCTGTTCTCTCAAGAAGAAGAGGCTCCTTTTCACGGCATAGCTGCCAAATTACTTTTCCTGGATTACAGCACCCCGAACTCTGCGGGGGACTTTCAAATCTCCAACGGACTGGAACTGGCTTACCTGCGGCATATCAAAGACAATTTTGCCGTGGGCGTACCGGTAAAAATCGGCATCGCCGACCTCCCCGGTGACGTGTCCAAAACAACATTTGTAAGCGTTGATGCCATAGGACAGTATCGCTTTACTGCTCCGGAAAGCAGCTTTATCCCTTATGGTTTTACCGGACTGGGGCTGGCATTCGACGAGTTTCAAAACCACCTGGTTTTGCCGGTGGGTTTAGGAATGTTATACAAGGTGGGCAACAATTCTTTTATCACCGCCCAGCTGGAATACCGGAAAGCTTTTGAGGATGACCGAGACAACCTGCAGTTCGGTATTGGTTGGTACTACCGCCTGCAAGCCAAACCGATCCCGCCGGATCAGGTAGATACCGATAAAGACGGCATTCCGGATGTCAACGACCGTTGCCCGGATGAGCCTGGCCGGGCTTTGGCCTTTGGCTGCCCGGACACCGACGGAGACGGCGTGCCCAACGGCGAGGATGACTGCCCAACCGAAAAAGGCTCCGCTGCTAACAGAGGATGCCCTTCTCCCGGCGACAGAGACGCTGATGGTGTTGCCGACGTGTATGATAACTGTCCAGACATACCCGGTTTGCCCGAAAACAATGGCTGCCCCCCTGCCGGTGCCACTTCCATTGATACCGATGGGGATGGCGTCACCGACGATAAAGACCGCTGCCCCAATGTTCCCGGTGAAATCACCTTGTTTGGTTGCCCCGATGCCGATGGTGATGGCATTGCCGATAAGGACGATCAATGCCCCACCGTGGCCGGTATTGCCAGGCTAAATGGCTGCCCCAGAGTGGATACCGATCAGGATGGTATCTGGGACGACGAAGACGCCTGCCCGACGATAGCCGGCCCCGCTGCCACCAAAGGATGTCCGGATCAGGACGGAGACGGCATCGGTGACGGAGAAGATGAATGCCCCACTGTACCCGGTTTTGCCAGTGCTAAAGGCTGCCCCGATGCCGATGGCGACGGCGTGCCCGATCGACTGGATAAATGCCCCAATGTGGCTGGTGACCGCAACCGGGATGGCTGTCCTTTTGTAGACACAGACGGAGACGGCGTTGACGACAGCGAAGATGAATGCCCCAATGTTAAAGGCAGCCCGGAACTACTCGGTTGTCCGGACAGAGATGGCGATGGCATCCCCGACCGGCTGGACCGCTGCCCGGATGAAAAAGGATTGGCAGATCGCAACGGTTGTCCATTCAGAGACCGGGATAATGACGGTGTGGAAGATTCGGAAGATCTTTGTCCGGATCAGGCTGGAACCAAAAAGGCTAAAGGTTGTCCGGATAAAGACGACGATGGGTTTGGCGATGCAATCGATAAATGCCCGGATGAAGCGGGCACCCGCGAAGGCTGTCCGGACTTGACGGACAAGGAAAAAGAATTTCTGCGTTTTGCAGCAAAGAATATCTACTTCGATACCGGCAAATCCATCCTGCAGTCTAAGTCTTATATCACGCTCAACGGCGTCGCAGATATTCTCATTAAATACCCTCGTTATCACCTCGAAATTGGTGGTCATACCGATAATGTCGGCAATGACGAAAGCAACCGGGTCTTATCCTCTGAAAGGGCAAAGTCTTGTTATGAGTTCATGTTGTCCCGCGGCATCAGTAAGGAAAGACTGACTTTCAAAGGGTATGGCGAGAGCCAGCCCGTCGCCGACAATAAAACCGAATCGGGCCGGGAGGCCAACCGCAGGGTGGAGTTTACAGTTTTCTTACCCTAAGAATCTACCCACACCATAGTAAAGCCGCTTGCGCTTTTCTTCTTTACAAATCAAGGTTTGAGAGGGAAAGTGGAAGCGGCTTTTTTTTTTTGAAAAAGTTGAAATTAAACCGGGCGAATACGCCATTTTCTCCCAATCCGTAAAAGGTCTCTTATAAATGTCAGCGGGGATTCCTGCAAAAATCGAAGCTTTATTAGGAAGGCTCCACCGGATAGTAGTTACTTTGCTCCGCAACTTTTCATTTTTACTATGACTCCGTATTTAACAAACCGGGCCCTCTACCCTCCCCTCATTCATAAGCAGCCCTCGCCCTTGTTGAGCCTCGTGGTGGTAATCCCCTGCTACAATGAAGAATACCTGCTGCTAAGCCTGATGTCTCTGAAAAAATGCTCCCGCCCACAGGGCGATGTGGAAGTTATCGTCGTCATCAATCATTCCGCCAAAACACCCGAAGCGATAAAGGCCATTAACCAAAAAACCTTCGAGCAGGCCAAAACGTGGGCTCAGCAGAACCGGTTATCTCACCTGCGTTTTTTCATCCTGTTTTTAAATGATTTACCTGAAAAACATGCGGGTGTGGGACTTGCCCGCAAAATCGGAATGGATGAAGCCTGCTACCGTTTTCACAAAGCCAACAATCCCCGGGGGGTTATTGTCTGCTTTGATGCAGACAGCCGTTGCGAAGCCAATTATTTTCAGGAAATAGAATCGTATTTTCAAAAGAATCCTTCGTTACAGGCATGTGGCATTCACTTCGAGCATCCTCTGTACGGGGCAGACTTCAGCGATGAAATATACGACGCCATCACGCTGTACGAACTGCATTTGCGATACTATGTCCACGCTCAGCGATGGGCCGGCTTTCCACATGCCTGGCAAACCATCGGCAGCAGCATGGCCGTACGTTGCGATGCTTACCAGCAGCAGGGTGGCATGAACCGCCGGCAGGCGGGTGAGGATTTTTATTTCCTCCACAAATTCATCCCGTTGGGCCACTTTGGTGAAATAAAAACAACCAAAGTCATTCCGTCACCACGCCCTTCGGACCGGGTGCCTTTCGGGACCGGTAAAGCCATCGGGGAACATCTAACATCCGGTGGTCCCTACCTGAGCTACAACCCGCTGAGCTTTCAGGATCTGGCTGTTTTCCTCGGAGAAGTCTGGCCTTTACTTTACGAAAAAATGAGTGCAGCGGAAATACTTGAGCGCCTGCCTTCCAGTGTTTCCAGTTTTCTCCGTGAACAACATTTCGCAGAAAAACTTCAGGAAATCAGGACCCACACCGGCAACCGGCAAAGTTTTGAAAAACGTATGTCCCGATGGTTCGATGCATTCCTGCTGATGAAATATGTCCACTATGCAAGGGATCATTTTTATCCGGACATCGATGTAACGACTGCCGCCAGGTGGCTGTTGGGCAAAATATCACCACTCGAAAATCACGAGAAAAAAACAGCAAAGGACCTCTTGCTCGCCTTCCGGCAAACAGACCTGATGACCGTTGACTAATCCTCCATTCCAGCCAATCCGGCCAGCATCAGTTTGGCAGCAGCGGGGTTGGTTGCCAGTGGTACATTATAGACATCGCAGAGACGCATCAGCATTTGAACATCAGGTTCGTGCGGGTGCTTGTCGAGGGGGTCCCGAAAAAAAACAACCAGGTCCAGTTTGCCTTCAGCGACCATTGCGGCGATCTGAGCATCGCCACCACGGGGGCCGGAAAGAAGCCTTTCCACATCGATCCCGGCGGCCTCAATATGGCCACCTGTAGTGCCGGTTGCAAACAAGGTAGCCCCGGTGAGATAAGTTTTATTATTGAGAATAAAAGCCACCATTTCGGGCTTCTTTCCGTCATGTGCGATCAAAGCAATTTTCATCAGTTATTTTTTCAGTTTGCAGAAAATGTCCCAGATAACGATTCCGATACTCACTGCAATATTAAGAGAATGTTTTGTACCAAATTGCGGGATTTCGATGCATCCGTCCACTACCGCCATTACCGCATCACTCACTCCTTCCACCTCATTTCCAAAAATGAGCGCATACGTATCAGAAGGTTTGGTTGTGAAATCATCCAGTTGCACACTGCCTTCCGCCTGTTCGACGGCAAAAACCTGAACGCCGGCGCGTTGCAACGACTTTACCACCGCCACCGTATCTTCGGCATATTCCCAGTCGATAGATTCGGTAGCGCCCAGCGCTGTTTTCAGAATCTCCCGGTGGGGCGGTTGGGCCGTGATGCCGCAGAGGTAAATTTTTTGCAGGGCGAATGCATCGGCTGTGCGAAAGGCAGAGCCAACATTCATTCCCGACCGGACATTATCCAATAACATGACAACCGGCGTTTTTTCCTGCACCCGGAAGGCTTCGGGCGAGGGCCGGTCAAGTTCTTCCATACTTAGTTTCCGCATATTTCTTGATTTGGGTTTTTGTAAATAATCAGGCACACGCCTCTTCTTTTTTCCTGGTAAATAATTGGCCAGGAGGACTCCAATTCGTCAATTTCACTATCACTGAAATCGTTCATGATGTTGGAATACAAAATAAAGCAATCCTGACCGAAGTCCTTCTCTTTAAATCCCGTTGCGACGCCGTTCAACTCGTACCACTCCCGGGGTCCTATGTTGGGGAAAGCCGTACCGACCTGCTGCCTGTCGATGTCGTTTTCTTCTAAAAAATACTGTGCCCTTTCCATCAGGCCATACCATGGAAGATGAGCCAGGGTGCTATCCCATCCCTGGGATATTTTCTTTGGATACACCCAGCAATTACCGGTAAGAAGGCCCAAAAAGACGAGACCTGCCAGCCATTTTGCCGGCATCCGGACCGCCGATTTCCCATTCACCTTTTCTATTAACAGATAGAACAAAATAAAATGCAGGCTGAGGAAAAATGGCAGGAAATATCGGTGCGCCAACAATCCTTTGTATAGCAATTGATGGGGAACAGACACCAGGAAAACAATAATCGCCAGTAGGACCAGTTGAGATAACCGCTCGTTCTTTTGAAAAAAATGTTTAGCAAAAATCAATAATACCAGCACCTCAAACAGCCGCCCAAAATCCAGCATCCGCCATCCCAACACCGCAATATTTTTCAAAAAACCCCGCCAGTCAACCTGCTCAAAACTCGGTGCCCACGGAGAGTCCGGATGGTGTCCCACCCAGCCGGTCTGTTGCCAGTGGTAGAGCAAAAAGCCCAACGACAACAAGCCACCGGGGATAAATGGCCAGATTTTTTGCCAGAACACCCGGGTCCAATATTTCCAGGTAGAATGGCCTGTTTTTTCCGAAATGGACAGGGACAACGAAAATAAAAAAAGCCCGAAGGCCAGGGTCATACCCCGCATGCTGGTCATTCCCAATCCAATCACGGCGACTGTCAGCCATGCCCTGTCGGGTGCGGTCCAAATTGCGTTCAGTCCCATTAAAAAAAAGCAAATCAGCGCCACGTCCGGACTGACCAATATACTTTGCCCCAGCAAAACGGGGTCCGCAAAACATAGCAACAACAACCAGGCGGCCCATTTTTCCCCACTCAAAAACCGACCGATCTTTAATAAATAATGACCGATACCCAATAAAAATGGCAGCATGGCAAAGTGGCTAACCCACAGTGTTTTTCCAACTACTTTCCAATACCAGGCGATGTACATTCCGAATGCAGGCACATGCCCGGAGTCGATCATTTCGGGTAAAATAATGGTTGAAAAATTCGACTCGAAAAAGAAATGGGCATGCTTGGAAGCCAGCTGCACCGTGTCCCAGAAAAATGGGTTATTGCGAACACAAACTGTGGCAACAATTGCCAGCAAGCAAAAAAGGAAAAAGGGTCTGGATAAGCGCAAGGTTGGTGGTTTGAAGACTGTTTAAAAGGTTAAAACTACCGTTCGCCAAAAATCAAAGTACCGATTCTGACCATAGTGCTACCCTCCTCTACGGCAATTTCATAGTCGCCGGACATCCCCATGGATATTTCTTTAAAATATTCTTTGTCCGAGAAATACCTGGCCTTCAAGTCCTCAAAGGTTTTTCTCAGTTGTTTGAATTCCCGCCGGACTTTGTCTTTGTCGTCGGTAAATGTCGCCATTCCCATTACTCCGGTAATTCTGATATTTTCCAACTTTTTCAGTTCGGAGCTTTCCAGTATCTGTTCGGCCTCTTGCTTGTCGAGGCCGTATTTAGTTTCCTCCTCAGCGATATGAAATTGCAGGAGACAATCAATTACCCGGTCATGTTTTTTTGCCTGTTTATTGATCTCTTTCAAGATCTTCAAGCTGTCCGCTGCGTGTACACAGGTGACAAACGGTGCGATATATTTTACTTTGTTGGTTTGCAGGTGGCCAATGAAATGCCACTCGATATCTTTGGGAAGTTGCTCGTACTTTTCTTCCATTTCCCGGGCC
>JBFIJS010000128.1:0-8589 GCA_041600595.1 Saprospiraceae bacterium
AAGATCTGGAGAAAGCGCTGCGTTACCGGGCCTGGAATTTTGCCAGCAGCTACATCGAAAATCAGGGCAACGAAAAATTTGCCATCCGCAACCTTCCGAATGAAGTGCAGTTGTCTTCCGTCAACGGGATCGTAGCGGAAGACTTTAACCGGGACGGGCATCTGGATTTATTGCTGGTGGGCAACTTATTCTCCTCCGAAGTGGAGACAACCCGCAATGACGCCGGCTACGGTTTCTTTCTGACCGGTGACGGGAACGGGCAATTTCAGGCGGTACCCAATGCGGAAAGCGGATTGTTTTTGAAATACGATATGAAAGATGCGGCCACGATTAAAACGCCCAAAGGGGTGGTCGTACTGGTAGCCAACAACAACGATGTGCTCAAGGCTGTGGCCGCTTTCCCTCCCGAAAATTAATGTTTCGTTGCGGTGTTTAAGTTGCTTTTGAGACTTGAATCAGTACCGGAAAAACAGGGCAGGGTGGAAAGGTGACCACAATCATGCCCGGTAGTTATATTTCTCATTGCCCGTAAAGTGGCTGTAGGGTAGGTTGGGGAATGTTTCTCTCCCGGCGTTGAGAGATACGTTACCAACAATCCCGGGGCCGTCAAAAGCCGGCGGGCCCGGCCAACCTTCATTCCTATGGAAAGCACGACCGAATACCTCACCTGCCCTGCGTGCAGCCGCCTCGTCAGCGGGAATTATTGCTCCCATTGTGGTGCAAAATTGATTTTACAGCCTTTATCCGAACTAAAGAAGTATGCTGAAATAATTACCGACCAGCGCTGCCAGCGCATCATCGAGCGGGAAGCCGGCAAAGTCAAAGCCAGTCTGACCGCTCCTGAATTTTTGCAATTTGCCCAACTGGTACTGCCCGGTCGTCTGCCACTTTCCGCTCTGGCTTCCATCTCCGGGAAGGTAGGGGCGAAGTTGGGGGCAGGCCGGGAAGAATTTGGTTTCCGGGTTTATCATCATCCTTTTGCCTGCGTCGTGCTGGCGCACATCGTTTCATTGGCCCGGCATTCCATGACCATAAAAAAAGTGGAGGAAGTGGAGGGGCATTGTCTTATCGAATCTCACATCCCATCCACCATCTGGAACCTGGAAGGCCGACTGGAGACGTTGATCATCGCCGAGGGCAGTAAAACTAAGATCATGATGCAAGCGAAAATTTTTGGACAATGGTTCGATTTGGGAAAAACGGAGCGGCTGATCGAACAACTCTTATTGGACATGGAGCGGTTGAGCGCCCGGTTTTCAAGGGATGCTGAGCTGAGGAAAGGAGGGATCGTTGCCCCGACAGTTTAGGGCGATACCGTCGGGGAGGTTACCAGTTATTGGTCAGGCTTCCTTATTTTTCCCTTTTTACCAACCAATCCATACTCAAAATGAAAACATTCACCGATCTCATTGATCCCCTGAAAATTGCTGATTTTACTGAATTGAAAGACCGCCAACCGGTACATGCCCTGGTTGAAAACACCGATCTGGTTGTTATCCGCTACGGTGATGAAGTCTCGGTTTTATACGGTCGATGCCTGCACCGGGGGGCTTTGTTATCCGATGGATATGTGGACGGTGACAATCTCATCTGTGGATTGCATCATTGGGATTACCGAATCGATACCGGGGTGAGTGAGTACAATAATTCGGAGGTGCTCAACAAATTCAACGCCGCCGTTCATAAAAATGCAGTTTACGTGGACAAGGCAGATGTGGTCGCCTATGAAGAACTGCATCCCCAACCATTTAAACGGGACGAGTATCTTGGCCAATACGCCGATACCCACCCCGAAGACACCGAACCTTACACCCGGTACATCACGGAGCTGGCAAAAAACGGGTTGAAAAACTGGGGGCATCATGGCCCCTCGGCTGCCATGGGCGTCGATCGCAATACCCTGCCGAAATGGAACGACATCCAGTTCCTGCCCGCCCAGTTGTATTATCGCCCCTTACTGGACGACGAGCCGGTATCCACCAAAGTGGTCATCGGGCCCAAAGCTAAAAAGCCATTGGAGCTGGACATCCCACTATTCGTGTCCGATATGTCATTTGGAGCACTTTCAAAAGAGGCAAAAATAGCCTTGTCGAAAGGGGCGGAAATGTCGGGTACAGGGATTTGTTCCGGTGAAGGGGGCATGCTGTCGGAAGAACAGGAAAATAACTCCCGCTACTTTTACGAATTAGCCTCTGCCAAATTTGGTTTCTCCTACGACAAGGTAAAGCGTTGCCAGGCATTTCATTTCAAGGGTGGCCAGGGAGCCAAAACCGGCACTGGCGGACATTTGCCCGGTAAAAAAGTTAATGAGGAAATAGCTAAAGTCAGGGGGCTGGAGGCCGGGCAGGATGCCATTTCTCCGGCAGCATTCCCGGATTTGAAAACACCCGCTGATTTTCGGAAGGTGGCCGAGGAAGTTCGCCGTGTGACAGGAGGCATCCCCATCGGTTTTAAAATAGCCGCCAGCCACATCGAACGGGATATTGATTTTGCCCTGGAAGTCGGCGTCGATTATATTATTCTCGACGGACGGGGTGGGGGAACCGGTGCGGCACCTACTATTCTCCGCAACAACATCAACGTGCCAACCATTCCTGCCCTGGCTCGTGCCCGTCGTCACCTCGACAAACTGGGAGCTACCGATGTGACGCTGATCATCACGGGTGGCCTGCGGGTGGCCGAGGATTTTGCCAAAGCTTTAATGCTTGGAGCGGATGCGGTGGCTGTTTCCAATTCTGCTCTGCAAGCCATCGGCTGTCTTGGTATGCGAGCCTGCAACACCAACAATTGCCCGGTTGGCATCGCTACACAAAAAGACCATTTGCGGGCCCGGATAGAAATAGAAAAGTCGGCTAAACGTTTGCACAATTTTTTCCATGGAACCAATGAGCTTGTCAAAGTCATCGCCCGGGCCTGTGGCCACGATGATGTTGCAAAATTCAACTTCCAAGACCTCAGCACCTGTAACTACGATCTGCACCGTTTGACGGGGATTGCGTATGCTGGTGTTTCCTGAAGGAAGTTTCATGGATTTAAAATTCATTCTTACCTTTGGTTTCTTCGGTTCTGTCGCCCAAAAAAAACTGAAACCGTCCGAATCAAATGGTCCAAATCAGCCTCATAGAAAAGCTTTCATTGCAATGGGATTTAAGGCTCGGGCCTTTCCGTGGGTTTTTTCCAAAAAATAAAACGGCGATCCAGGAATGTCTGCAATTGTTGGGTGGAACGGACAAGGAGCCCGGTCATTTTTCCAAACGAACCGGTGCGCCTTTTCTCGCCGCCTGTGAAGATACCCGGACTAATGAAATCGTCGCTTGCCTTTACCTGAACAACATTGCCGACCTGCAGGAAGACCCTGCCCAAAAGAAAGCTTTTAACCTTGGCCTGTTTGAGGAAAAATGGCAGGCAGAAACGGCGGTTCTTTCTCCGATCTTTTTTCGGACAAATGAGCAACGATCCCTCATCTCGCAGGTCCTGATCAGTCATTGTTTTATCGAAATCTTAAAAGCAGGCGGACAAGCCCTGGTCATCTCTTGCGATATCGGCTATTTTTCGGTATTCAAACGCTTTGGCCTGCGGCCCATTGGTTCGCTGCAAAATGATGCCGGCAATGGCCACTCCATACCGATGATTTTTCTGCCCGACTGGGAGTATCTTTCGCTGATCGATTCTCCGGTGCTTGATTTGTTGCGGGGGAGTAATTTTCCAGCCTTTCAGCCAATCTGCCAATGGTACTACCAATTGGTCCGGCAGCATAGCGAGTTGCAGATCGGTTCTGCCTTTTACCCCGAACACGAAGAGGATGTTGAGAAACACCTGGCCCTGACGGAGGGGTTAAGCGAAAGCGGCCTGGAGCAGTTCCTCGCCAGTGCGATGGTTGTCAAATGTCGGGAAGGGGAAGTATTAATCAGCGAAAACGATGCGGGTAAAGCCATCGGTTACATTCAAAAAGGGATCGTACAGGTCGTGATCGGGGGCAAAACCAAAGTCACCCTCAGCGAAGGCGATATTTTTGGGGAAATAGCCTTCATTTTACACACCAAACGTTCGGCTCAGGTCGTAGCTGCCGGTTCGGATACCGAAATCGTATTGTTCAGTGAAAAAGCCATTCATTCTCTGGGAGTGGAAGACAAAATGGTCATTTGGCGAAACCTCTCCCGGGTGCTGGCCCAACGCCTGGTGCTGACCAACCGGTTGCTGGACTGATCAGCAATTTGACCTGTTTTGAAAATCTCATCGGATCGGCAGGAATAAAAAAATGCCAGCCTTCCGGCCAGCATTTTTTCCTTTCATTTTTTCTAAACTCAAAAAGATATAGCGGAATCTGTTCGGTTGGCCCGAACGTTCCTGACGAGTTGGTTTAACCATTTCGTCCGTGGCATTGCTTGTATTTCTTTCCACTACCACAGGGACAGGGATCATTGCGGCCCACTTTCTTTTCCGAATGACGGACTGTTTCGGGACGGGCCGGTTGGGAGACTCCCTCGGCTGCGGCTCTTGCTCTCGCTGCTTCGGCATCGGCGGGGTTGGCAGCGCCGGGGCGGCTCATCCGCATTTTGCTGAGGTCCACCTTTTTCTGTTCCCGTGCTTGTTGTACCTGCTGGTTTTCCGGCATCGCCAGGGTTCCTTTGGCCAGGTAGGAGGAGGTTTCTTCATTGATTTCGTAAATGAGGTCCTCGAAGAGTCGGTAAGGCTCCATCTTGTATTTCACCACCGGATCTTTCTGCTCAAAAGAGGCAGATTGGAAAGATTCTTTGGTCTCGTCCATCGACCTCAGGTGTTCTTTCCATTTAGAGTCAATGATGGCCAGGGTGACGGCCTTCTCAATATCCCGCATGATGGTTTTGCCATTGGAGTTGACCGATTCTTCCAGGTCGGCGGAAATGGGCAGCATCCGGCTGCGGCCATCAGTAAAAGGAATGCCGATACGCTTGTAGCGTTGGCCTTCATTTTCGTACACCCGCTTGATTGTCGGAAGCAGGAGGTTAATGATCCCCTGTTCTTTTTTCTGGTAAAACTCATCAAACTGTTGCTGGTAGCGGTCGGAAAGTTCGTCTACCGTGCTTTTCTTAAATTCTTCAGCGTCAATTTTCGGGTCAATACCGAGTACCCCGATGGAGTCGCGGCGGAAACCCTCGTAGTCATCGGTCGTCTTGTGATGGGAAACGATGCTGTCGGTCATGGAGTGGAACATGTTGTCCAGATCGACCTGTAGCCTTTCCCCGCTGAGGGCATTGTAGCGTTTTTTGTAAATGGCTTCCCGCTGGATGTTCATGACGTCATCATATTCCAGCAGCCGCTTCCGGATACCAAAGTTGTTTTCCTCCACTTTCTTTTGTGCCCTTTCGATGCTCTTGGTCACCATGCTGTGCTGGATCACGTCGCCCTCCTGATGCCCCATACGGTCCATCAGCCCGGCGATGCGTTCGCTTTGGAAAAGGCGCATCAATTTATCATCGAGGGAAACGTAGAACTGGGAAGAACCCGGATCACCCTGACGACCGGCACGACCCCGAAGCTGCCGGTCCACCCGTCGGCTGTCGTGGCGCTCTGTACCAACGATGGCCAGACCACCTACCAGGAGCCTTTTGCTATCCTGCTGCGAGAGGTCGCCTTTGTTGATGAGGTTGTACATTTCGGGCTTCAACTGAAATGCGGGAAACAGTTCGTGGCTTTCGTCCAGGGTCATTTCCTTGCCCGTGCCACCTTGTTTGATCGTATAAAAATAACCACCCTTAGCACTTGAGTCTTTCTTGACGTCAATGACTTCAAACATACAGGCGTCGGCCAATTTAATATCGGTACCACGACCGGCCATGTTGGTAGCGATGGTCACGTTACCGTGTCCGTTGGCGTCCTGCTGTCCGGCCCGGGCCACGATAGAAGCCTCCCTTTGGTGCTGTTTGGCGTTCAGTACTTCGTGGCTGACACCCCGCATGCTCAGGTAGCGGCCCAGTTTTTCGGAAATATCGACGGAAGTCGTACCGACGAGAACCGGCCTGCCAGCCCGGCTGAGGAGGGTGATCCGATCGACCACGGCGTTGAATTTTTCCCGCTCCGTTTTATACACTTCGTCATCGCCATCGTCGCGGATGATTGGCATATTGGTAGGAATGACGGACACATCAAGTTTGTAAATGTCCCAAAGTTCTTTGGCTTCGGTCTCGGCCGTACCCGTCATCCCGGCCAGCTTGTGGTACATCCGGAAGTAGTTCTGCAAGGTGACGGTGGCGTAGGTTTGCGTAGCTTCTCCAACCTTCACATTCTCTTTCGACTCCAGCGCCTGGTGCAAGCCATCGGAGTAGCGCCGGCCTTCCATCATCCGGCCGGTCTGTTCGTCCACGATTTTCACCTCGCCGTTCATCACGATGTATTCTTCGTTTTTCTCAAATAAGGTATAGGCTTTGAGCAACTGCGACATGGCGTGCAGGCGTCGGGATTTCACGGCGAAATCCTGCGACAGTTTTATTTTCTCTTCTTCTTTCGCTTCGTCGGTCAATTCATCGTCGTTATCAATTTCCACCATTCGTTCGGCAAGGTCGGGCATGATGAAGAAGTTAGGGTCGCCCTTACCTTGGGCCAGCCATTCTGCGCCGTTGTCGGTGAGCTCAACCTGCCGATTTTTTTCGTCAATGGTAAAGAGCAGCGGCGCATCCACGAGGTGCATGTTTTTGGAATTTTCCTGCATGTAGTGGTTTTCCGTTTTTTGCAGGATCACCTTTACCCCTTCCTGGTTGAGGAATTTGATGAGGGGGCGGTTTTTGGGCAGGGAGCGGTGGGCACGCAGCAGCGCCATACCTCCTTCGCCTTCTTCCACGCCATCATCCCCTTCTTCGATGAGTTTTTTGGCTTCCGCCAAATATTTGCTCGACATCTTTTGCTGAGCTGCCAGCAGCTTTTCGACGTCGGGCTTCAGTTCTTTGTACTCTTCTTCTTCACCACTTTCGCCCACGGGGCCGGAAATGATCAGCGGCGTCCGGGCATCATCGATCAGTACCGAATCCACCTCATCGATCATTGTGTAGTGGTGTTTCCCCTGCACCATTTCGTCGAGGGAGCGCACCATGTTGTCGCGGAGGTAGTCGAAGCCGAATTCATTGTTGGTGCCGTAAGTGATATCGCACTGGTAGGCTTTGCGGCGAGCCTCCGAGTGTGGCCGGTGGCGGTCGATACAGTCAATGGTCAGGAATAGAAACTCCATGACCGGTCCGATCCACTCACAGTCCCGTCGGGCGAGGTAGTCGTTCACCGTCACCACGTGAACGCCCTGACCGGAAAGACCATTCAGGTAGGCCGGCAGGGTAGCGACGAGGGTTTTACCTTCCCCCGTTGCCATCTCGGCGATCTGCCCTTCGTGGAGAACCGAGCCTCCGATCAACTGGACATCGTAATGCACCATATTCCAGGTGATTTGGGCACCGGCAGCGTCCCAGCTGTTCTTCCAGATGGCTTTGTCGCCCTCAATAGAGACATAATCTTTTTTCGGATTGGCGGCGAGGTTGCGGTCGTGTTCGGTGGCTGTAACCGTCAGGGTGGAATTGTTGCTGAAGCGGCGGGCGGTTTCTTTCACGACGGCGAAGGCCTCGGGCAGGAGTTCTTTGAGAATTTCTTCGAGGTGCTTGTCCCGCTCTTTTTGCAATTCGTCCAACTCTTTGAAGAGGTCTTCTTTCTGGTGAATGTCTTCCTGCTCGTTGGCCTCTTTGCGGGTGCTTTTGATGTCTTCGTCAATGCCGGCGAGGTGTTCGGCTATCCGTTGGCGAAACTCCAGCGTTTTATTACGCAGTTGGTCGAGGCTCAGGTCGTGCAGTTTCTCGTACTCCTCGTTCACTGCCTCCACGATGGGACTGTATTTGTCAAAGTCCCTTTCACTTTTATTTTTAAACAGTTTTTTGAAAATGCCGAGCATAGTATAAAGGTTGCTCCAAAGGTGACCCTTCGGAAGGTCTCAAGCATCTGGTATTGGGCTGGTTTCCGGGTTGAAAATTAAAGCCAAATACCGGATGCTCTTTTGAAAAATTCGGGTGCAAATTTAGGTAACTGGGGAGTGAACGGTAAAGGATAAAGGTTATTGTTTTAACAGGTTGGCTGGTCTATTTTCTGCGATTTACCCCTTATCTGACCGATAGTAGCCAATTCCGTGATCGACTACTTATCATTCAACAGTTAGTATGTGAGCCACAACAGGAACCATTCCAGCCTGCAAAAGGTGACGGAGTGACAGGCCGGCATTGTTCGGGCGGAATTTTTGGCAGGGAAAGTTGCTCTTCTCGCAACACCCGGGCAGTCAGCCTGAAAACCATGTTGGGCCAGGCAGCCCTATTCCTTAAAGCGAGATGAATCCTCCGGCCCACTTGCATGAAAGAAAAATTAAATTGAAGAGAAATTAGTAGCGCCGGTTTCAAAAATTACAGCTGCACGAATTTCAACACTTTCACTGGCTGCCCGTCCATTTCCAATGCCACATAATACAACCCTGCCGGGTACTTGCCCAACGCCAATGTGCCATCATTATTCACTATTTGGTGGCTTTCCATCAGGATGCCCATGTTGTTGAATACCCGGATGCGGGCAGTGCTGCCAGTGGGCAGA
>JBFIJS010000129.1:0-8531 GCA_041600595.1 Saprospiraceae bacterium
CCGCCAGCCATATACCGGCACAAATTACGAAAAAGAAGAATGCAGCCAAGGGCATTTTTCTCTTCCATGCAAAGTACAATGGGATGATGGGATAAGCCGAATGCAGCGACGGTACGGCAGCAAATACGTTGGCATTCTTTGCGTACAGGCCATGAAACAACTGGACACCCATGATTCGATCAAAATTGGCCAGACCAGCTTCATTGCCGGGGATGCTGAAGTTTTCTGCAAAACCGTGCATTTCCACATACCAAGGCGGCGCTGCGGGATAAGCATAGTACAACACAAACCCGAACAAGTTGGTCAGTAGAAACGCCAGCGAAAAATCGAGCAACATGCGCTTGTCGCGGAAAAACAACCAGATAGCAAACGCTATCGGAACCGGTACCCAGCACAAATAAAACAAGCCCGACAGCACATCGGCCAAAGGGTGGGTATTCACCTCAAAGAACTCATTGGGCGTTACTACCTGCCCATTATACATGAACCCAAAAATGGATTTTTCAAAATCATACAACTCCTGAACATGAACGGGGTTGAAGGCGTAGTTGGGATAGATTCGCAACGAATCATAGACGACCCAATAAACGACGAAAAAAAACAGCGCCATCAACACCTTCCTCGACGTTTCACTGGCAAAAACCAGTATGAGGCACAGTGCCACAAAAATCAAATGATCATTCCGTAACCCAACCACCAACACTATCCAAAGCAGATAAAGAATCGCCAAACCCAGGGCTGTGATTGCCTGCTTTATGTAGGTGTTCCCAAATTCCATTCAAATAATGCTGCTTGCCCCATGAACAAAGAACCAGGATGGATCAACCATCCACCATTCAACATTCACAATTTATTTATAATCCGTACCAACGATTTTATCCCACAGTGTGGAGCTAACCCCAAAGCCATTGTCGGGATCTTTGAAGTGATGCTTCAGGTGGTGAGCTTTAATTTGCATAAACCACTTGTTTTCCCAGTTGGCGTGGTGTATGGCGTAATGCATCATATCATACACCAGGTATCCTACAACAAAACCCGCAAAAAATGGCGCTGTCATGGATGCACCAATCAAAGCTTCGTAACCAAAATAAAAAAGAAAAGCCAGCGGTATGCTGACCGAGGGCGGCATCACCAACCGCTTGGAATCATTAGGATAATCGTGGTGAACACCGTGCACAATAAAGTGGATACGCTTGCCCCAGTCAGACGTAGGGTGGTAGTGAAAAACAAACCGGTGAAGAAAGTACTCGGCTACAGACCAAAAGAAAACACCTCCGGCAAAGAGGGCGATCACTTCCCATACCAACAGGTTCGGATCCATAAATGCAGCAGCAAGAAAATAAATAACTACAGGAATGTAAATAAACAGGGGGACACTAAAATGTACCTTAGAAAACACCTCCATCCATCCGTACTTGAACATACGGACACTCTCATCTTTGTTGGAAACGTACAGTTTTTTCATGATTAAATAGTTCTTAAGTCTATGGAACTCAACGGAAAGGTGCCTGTAAAGAACGGCAAAGTTAGTAAGATGCGGCTCTTTTTGGCGAAATGCCTGCGCAAAGATTTGTCAAATTGTTTTTCTTTGAATCTTTATCCCGGCATCGACGCCCATGCATGACCTACCACATATCCACAAGAACAGGCTGCTAAGAACGCTTTTAACGTGCTTTTGGTTGGCTCCTTTCTTGTTTTTTTCGGCTTGTCACAACACGGCACCAGTGACGGATACGGCAACATTGCCCGCACCAAACCCTTTATCGTCGCCTTTTGTGGTGGTATTAGGTATCGCACAAGATGCCGGATATCCGCAAGCCGGCTGTACAAAAGAATGTTGCCGAAGTGCCTGGCAAACTCCTGCCCTCCGGCGGTCCGTCTCCTGCATTGCCGTCGTTGACCCCGCAGAGGGAAAGGCGTGGATGATCGACGCTACGCCCGACTTTAAGGACCAGGCCTGGCGGCTGCAAAACCTGCTGGCAGACAAAACGTTGGAATTAGCCGGCATTTTTCTCACCCACGCCCATATCGGCCACTACACTGGCCTCATGCATTTGGGAAGGGAAGCAATGGGAGCCAAACAAACGCCTGTCTACGCTATGCCCGTTATGCGAAATTTTTTGAAGAACAACGGACCCTGGAGCCAACTGGTCGATCTCGGCAATATTTCGCTCCGCAACCTTTCTGCCGACTCGACGGTCATTCTTAACCAACGAATCAAAGTGACGCCCTTCTCCGTTCCACACCGGGATGAGTTTTCCGAAACGGCAGGATACCAAATTGAGGGTCCAGACCGGTCGTTACTTTTCATTCCCGATATTGATAAATGGCACTTATGGGAAAAGAACATTCTGGCAGAACTGAACAAAAACAACTATGCCCTGCTCGATGGCACCTTTTATGAAAATGGTGAAATACCCGGACGGGACATGAGCGAGATACCACACCCTTTTATTTCTGAAAGTATGAAGACATTTCAGTCGCTTTCACCAACGGAAAGAGCAAAAATCCATTTTATACATTTCAACCATACCAATCCGGTGTTGTTGGAAAATAGCGGGGCCAGAAAAAGCGTTTTGGAAAATGGGTTCGGGATTTGCGAGGAAGGTGAGCGTTTTGCACTGTGAATATTGAACTGAATTGATATTTCTCATCACGCCCAAACTTCTGACTCGTGCCCAGCCTTATAAGAGAGCTCATTGATTTCTTTGAAAAATTATAAAATAACTTATATCCAATAATGAAAATGTTTAAATCCCGTATTTTTCAACTCCTGGCCATCGCCCTCGTACTGCTCACTACCGTGGCGACGACCGTGGTCAACACCAATAGCAATTACTTTGAAATTGCTAAGAACATCGAAATTTTCACCAACCTTTATAAAGAAGTGAATGCCGGCTATGTGGATGAACTCGACCCGGCCAAACTCATGAAAACCGGTGTGGACGCCATGCTCGAAAGCCTCGACCCCTATACCAATTACATTTCCGAAGGGCAAATTGAAGGTTACCGTTTTATGACGGAGGGCAAATACAACGGCATCGGGGCTGACATCCGTATCATTGACGACCTGCCAACCTTGGTTGCGCCCTACAAAGATGCCCCTGCCGACAAGGCGGGCCTGAAGGCGGGTGATAAAATCCTGAAGATAGACGGCAAAGCCACCGATGGTAAAAGTGTTGACGAAATTCACACCTTTATCAAAGGTTACCCGGGCACCGAGGTCAAATTGACCGTTCAACGGCCCGGCGAGAAGAAGGAAATGGAAGTTACCCTGATAAGGGACGAAGTACGAGTCACCAATGTGCCCTATTCTGGTATGGTCTCCGATGACGTCGGGTATATCAATCTGACTACTTTCTCCCGGGAGGCCGGCCGCAATGTCGCCAATGCTCTCAAAGACCTTAAAGTCGAACAGCCCGATCTGAAAGGCGTCATCCTTGACCTGCGCGGCAACGGCGGTGGATTGCTGGCCGAAGCTGTCAACCTGTCAAACGTCTTCATCCCGAAAAACGAACTGGTCGTTTCCACGAAGGGAAAGATAAAGGACTGGGACCGGAGCTTTAAAACTCTTAATGCACCCGTTGACGAAGAAGTACCCCTCGTGGTTTTGATCAACAAAAACTCTGCATCTGCTTCTGAGATCGTATCCGGGGTCATTCAAGACCTTGACCGCGGCGTACTCATCGGACAGCGCAGCTACGGCAAAGGACTGGTGCAAAACACGAAAGACATCGGCTACAATGCTAAAGTAAAAATGACAACGGCCAAATATTACATCCCCAGTGGCCGCTGCATCCAGGCTGTTGAATACAATGACGGCGAACCCGTCGATATCGATGACAGCAAAAGGACACCTTTCAAAACCCGCAGGGGCCGTACCGTGCTTGACGGCGGCGGTGTCAAACCCGACATTGTATTTGACCCCGACGAAGACAGTGAAATCCTGACCATTTTGGATGAAAAAAATATCGTGTTCAATTACGTCACGGAGTGGGTACTGAAAAACCCGGAAGTAACAGATGCCGAAACATTTCACTTCACCGATTGGGAAGGCTTCATGGCGTTTCTCGAAAAGATCAAGTTCAACTATGACACAGAGAGTGAAAACCTTTTGGATAAATTGAAAGAAACTGCCGTAAAGAATAACTACCTCTCAGCCGCTGATATTTCCAACCTCGACAACAAAATCATTGCTGCCAAAAAAGATGAATTGATCCGGCACAAAGACTTGATTGTCAACATGATCGAAAAGGAAATCGTTAGTCGCTACCTTTACGAAAAAGGTCGGGTACAAATTGGCCTGCGCAACGACAAAGAGATAAAAGAAGCCTTGGATTTGTTCAACAACAAGGATAAATACGATAAAATATTAAAAGGAAAATAAGCCTTGCAAATCCTTTTTATCGAAAAACGGGGTGGTCCACTTTGAATCGGACCGCCCCGTTTTTTTTTCGCAAGTCACCGATACATCCACCCCGAAAGCCAAACGCTCCCAGCCTTTGTTCTTCGGTACTGCGGAAACATGCTGACTAAAAAGTCCCCTGAGCGTATTCGGTTACTTCTTCTACAACTTCTGCATCGACTGTAAAATAAAAGGAACTTCCTTCTCCCAAAACCGAATCAAACCAGATTCTTCCTCCGTGGTTTTGAACGATTTTATGACAAATCGTCAAGCCTATACCCGACCCTGAGTGGTGGGTTTTATTTTCCAGCCTTTTGAAAGATTTGAAAATAAGATCCTTGTACGCTTCATCGATTCCGACGCCATTGTCCCTGATCTCAAATTGCCAGTTGCCCTCCGTTTTCTCAGCGTTGATGTGAATGGTTGGGTTGGATTTGTCGCAATAGATCAGGGCATTCTCAATCAGGTTATGAAACAACAGCTTAAACTGTTTGGGGTCTGCCTTCAGTGTAGGCATGGGGCCCACCGATAATTTTGCATTCATTTTTTGAATATGCGGTTGGAAAGACCTGATCACGCTTTCGAGCAAGACCGCAACATCCAACTCTCTGACATTTGCCTTTTCATTAATCAAACTGGTGTAGGTCATGATGTCTTTGGTGAGGTTGTCCATTCGCTGGATACCAAATTTCACAAAAGTCATGTATTCACTCAGGTGCTGATATTCTCTTTTATCTATATCACGTTGTATCAGTTGGGTATAGCTCATGATGTTTCTCAATGGTTCCCGAAGGTCATGCGAAGAAATACTGGCGAACCGGTTGATCTGATTGACCTTTTCGATAATCGTCCTGGTTTTTTCTTTCACTTTCGTTTCCAGCGACTCGTTCAACAACATGACCTTGTTACGTTGTTCTTCCAACTCGGCCTTAAACTGTACCTTGTGAATAACAAGCTTATCGACGAGGAAATAAACCAGGACAAAAGGAAAAAGTGCATTCATCCAATTATAGGCTACCGAATACGGGATGATGTCCAGCCCTTCCGGATACTTCATGTAAAAAGCCTTCACAACGACAAGCAGGAAAAAACCTGAAAACAGGAAAAACCGCTTTGGTATTACTTCCTTTTCGAACAGGGTGGCAGTTCCTACTCCTACCACCATCAGAAAAAACTCCGGATGATTGGCAGGATGTGAAGCCAAACAAACCAGTAGAAAGACCAAATTAAAGCCAATCGCACAGGTGAAGTAAGCGGAACGGTGTTCGTGCCTTGCATGAAAATACAGAATAAGAAGAGCAGTCGCCACGACGACTATATCCAACACCAAAGCCATCCAGTTATTTTGCAATATCGCCAGAACGATGTAAAGGCTGATGATTAGAAAAGCAAGCAGACTAACGGTATTCAGCGTACGCGTTTTTGATTTATCAAAGCTGTCCCTGTCGTCGTAGGTCCCTAAATCCACAATTTTTTTAATATAGTTCATGTGATACAATTTGTGAATTAAGTTGCTTGTAATTTAGACACCTTTATAGCCTCTTTTCCGCAGGCTGCCCGGAAAATGCACTTCGTCTTGAGGGACACCAAACGGCTCAATTCATACGGGTTGGAGCAAGCCGGAGTTATACTGTATCGATTTTTATAAAGCTATTTAAATTACAAGATATTTAATCTGTTATCACAAATGCGGAATGGATTTTCCTGTTTACCGCTCTGTTCGCAATGGATTAAAAGAGGGGTACAGACTGGTTTCTGCCATTGCCTCACTTCTATTTCCGCAAGTTTTTTGTTGTGATGTGATAAGGGGGGAGTCATTGCTTTTCGTTACAATTACAATTTCCATGCAAATATTCAGATCGTGCAATATTTTACTAAAGTTTGCTATTTTCACGATTCTTGCTGATTCAGGCAAAACCTAAACAACTTAATCAGGATGCCAACGTTTGAAAATAAGATATCCGAACCAATACCAAATATTAAACAATAGCCAGAGTCGGCGGCTAACCCGAAATTTACTTCGTAATTATTCCAATTACTTTTCCCTTCTATATCCGTATATTCTGAGGCAAAGGAAATTCCGAACTATTACTTCTTATTCACCAACAACAAAAGGTTGACAATTTACCACTCAATTTTGTCAAACGGTATACAGACTTAACCACCCCTTTAAGCTCAATGGGCGGCATTTCGAAGTATTCCAAAAGAAAGAGAAATGCTGCGCTACATTTTTCAATCCTGTTTATTTCCACCTCAGGTGAAGCTGATTCAAGTTGGAATGAATGAATTGAAAACCTTATGGCAAATCCAGGGTCTGCTCAAAGCAGGTTTGGACCGGAGGAGGCATTGAAAAATTCCTTCAATCCGAAGGGAGCCATCTGAATCAGAGAATGCCTGACCAATTGTATCAAATGCATTTTGGACAGGCTGCATCTTTTATTTTCTCAAAAAAGCTACTTTGTATCCATTGCAGGATTCCAAGCAGGTTTAAAACACAAAAAAAATGATCAAAGAAGGCGTTAAGTTTAATGCCCAGGACCAACCGGAATTTTTTAAAGAATTGCGGGCACGTGTCAACCAACATTTTCTCGACAACAACTTATCCAAGTACGCCAATTTCAACATGAAGTTCAAAACGGTGTTCATGATCTCTCTTTACATCGTGCCGCTGTTGCTGATGCTAACCGGCGTGGTTTCGTCATTGTGGCCGGTTATGTTCATGTGGGTATTGATGGGCCTGGGGATGTCGGGTATTGGTTTGGCAGTCATGCACGACGCCAACCACGGGGCATACTCCAGCAATCAGAAAGTGAACGAAGCTTTGGGCCATGTTCTCAATTTAGTAGGGGGCTACCATGTAAACTGGAAAATCCAGCACAACGTGCTGCATCATTCTTTCACAAATATTGATGGCTTTGACGAAGATATTGAGAAAGGCGTCATGCGTTTTTCCCCCAACCAAAAACGAAAATGGATTTTCAAATACCAATTGTTTTACACCCCCTTCTTCTATAGCATACTGTCACTTTATTGGGTAACCGTTAAGGATTTTCAGCAATTGTTCAGGTACCGAAAGAAGGATTTGCTGGAAGGGCAGGGGCTCTCCTTTGGCCAGGCCATGACCCAGGTCATCATCATCAAAGCTGTTTATTGGTTGGTCACCTTCGTATTGCCATTGATAGTGCTCAACCTTGCCTGGTGGCAGGTTTTGCTGGGCTTTTTACTGATGCACGCTATTTGCGGGTTGATCCTGGCCTGTATCTTCCAGTCAGCGCACGTAGTTGAGGAAACCGATTTTTACCAGGCGGATAATAATGGTTGTGTAGAAAATAACTGGGCCATTCATCAAATGAGGACGACTACTAATTTTGCACACCGTAGCTTCCTGTTCTCCTGGTTTATCGGTGGGTTGAACTATCAGATCGAACACCATTTGTTTCCCAACATTTGTCATGTTCACTATCGTAACATTTCGGGTATCGTAAAAAAAACCGCCGAAGAGTTTGATGTGCCTTATTATCAGCACAGGACATTCCTGGGAGCGCTGAAGAGTCATTTCACCTTGCTGAATGAGTTGGGTACAGGAGAATATGACCGGAAGGTGGCTGCCAGCTACCCAAGTTAAGGAAAGGGGGTATTTCTTCCTCGTATGTACCCGGCGGATCGGGTTGTAAGGCAGTACCGACAAGCCTTTATTAAATTGTTATGGCCTGAGGGAAAACCTTTTGGCTGTTCATCCTGTGATCAGTACCTGATCCAAACACCCTATTTTTGAACCACCGTGGTCACCCTGTCCACACTGAGTCCTGTAAAAATCCCGACGGCATCGCCCTGCAAATTTGAATAGATAGCGGCCGGTTGTCCGAAAGGGTTTCCATTGGCATCAATAGCAAAAAAGACACTTTCCAAAAAGTCGAAATAGTCCCGGTCGATGTGGAAAATACTGTTGATGACGGTGTCGCCTTCTCTGAAATCATACCCGCTGCCGAATACCAAGCGGTCGCCATCCACAAAATCGTCGTTGGTAGTAAAATCCTGATCGGGAATGGTGTCCAGCGACCCGACGTGCAACATGCGCCGGTAATAATTATTGGCATCGGGATCTTCCCCTACATAGGTCAGCACC
>JBFIJS010000130.1:0-8515 GCA_041600595.1 Saprospiraceae bacterium
CGTCACGTTGCCCGCCAACTGAACACCTCAACGATGAACCCTTACCAGGTGGCTAAAGAACTGCTCAATGCCGATGTCGTCATCGGTGCCCTGCACTCCAAAACGAGCCGGGCACCCATCGTGGTGTCGGAAGCCATGGTCATGGAAATGAAACCCGGTTCTGTCATTATTGATATCAGTATCGACCAGGGCGGCTGTTTTGAGACATCGGAGATGACCAATCACCACCGGCCTACCTTCGTCAAACACGGCATCATCCATTATTGCGTTCCCAACATTGCCTCCAAGGTACCGCGTACTGCCTCCATCGCCGTCAGCAACATTCTTATGCCCATGCTTGTCGCAGCCGGTAAGGTCGGAGGCGTGGAAGAATACCTGTATGAGCACCACGGTCTGCGCAATGGCGTCTATGCCTACAAAGGCCGCCTGACCAACGAATATCTCGGTCGCCGCTATGAGCTGAAACACACTGATCTCGACCTGTTGCTGACCTCCAGGGCTTAATTTTTTGTGGAGGCATTAAAGGGGCATCTGAAGTGACCCGCTAATCCCATTGGCAAACCGATTGTATTTGTGAAAGAGCCATTTTTTCAACTCAGTTGGTGAAATACGGATCAGGAAAAACCGGTTTACGCAGGCATTTGTATTTTTGTAAAAAACACCCAACCCACTTTGCGTTGCTCACAGCAAAAGACCCGGAAACATTCTTCACCAAATCCAGTTTAATCCGTGCATCAGGCGGCGGGCGACTCAAGAACGGTTTTAACCAAACCTGCTTCGCCCGGCCTCAACCATCCAAATTATGATTTACCAGTCCAGAAAAAGGAAATATACAAGCCGTAAGGAAAAGATCGACAACAGTTACCGGTTTTTGAAAAGGTCGGTTCTTTTCGTGCTGATTGTCAGTTCATTGCTGTTGTTTTTCCGGCGGCAAATGATGTTCGATTGGATAAAAACATTCTTTTACTGACCAGTGAGGCGGGATCAAAAGGTTGATCGAGTTGATAAAAGTCGATTTTATTGGTATTTAAAGAATGGTTTTCAGGTGTCTTAAATGCCGTGTAATTTAAATTTGCTTTAATTTTTCTTTCATGCAAGTGGGCCGAAGGATTCATCTCGCTTTGAGGAATAAGGCTGCTCGGTCCAAGGGGCTTTCCCGCTGTTGCAAAAAGAACAACTTTCCCTGCGCCGAATTTCATGAATAACTTTTGTTACAGAGTATTTATCAACTTATGATACAGCCCCGATCTGCTACCGGATGTTGGACAATAGCTTCCTTCCGCAGTTTTTGCAAAACCTTCACCGGCATCCATTTCGGTCTATCCCGGAGCAGTAAGTGCCCGGCTGTTTTGTATTCACGCTGTTCGACAGCCCCTTCCGCATGGTTATTTCCCGGGCAGCAATTCCAGTATCCTGGGAACAATCACCACTTTCAAAAATGCAGGACCGACCGTGATAATGTTAAAATACAAAATGGCGGTTGCCAAAATCCATCTCCAGCCACCGTCGTTATGGGTTAGTACGGTGATGATAAGCTGGCAGGAAACCACTAAAGCGAGCACAAACCCGACGATAAAACCGGCCGTTTTCACCAAATTGGCAACACCTCCCAGCATGGAATGAAAAAGCGAAATGCCGCCATCCCGGTATTTTTTCAGGTGATGCAGGTGAACGGTATTTTCAACCAGATCGGCTATTACGACGACTGCCAGCAATACCAGCCAGGCGGGCATACCACCCAACACCGGTTGCTCCACCAGCCCCCCCCAGTCCCCAAACACGCCCGTCTCAGCTCCCAACCATATGGTAAGGCCCAATACCAGCGCATAAATTGGTATGAATCCAAAGAAATCACGCCAGATTGCCTCTTCCAGAATGGCTTTGACCCTCGACCAGGCCTCTTCCTTGCATTGTTGATAATCAATATTCCCCAATCCGTCCTTACCATCACGCTGTCTCGACAGGCTTTCCTCCCATTTCTCAAATAAACTATTAATGGCTTTGGGTGTAAATTTCCATTGCAACTGAGTGATGCTGCCAAGGTTGGCCCGGCTCGGCCCCATAGGCATGCCCACCCATTTTACCCCGCCAAAAAAGATAAGCCAAAGCAACAGGATGAACATGGTGATGCCCGCTGCGTATTCCGTTTCAAAGTTGATAAAGTCGCCGGGCGCCTGTCCGTAGGAAGTTCCCTCCGGTCCGCTCATCAAAAAATGCAGAACACTCGACAGACCTATAATACCCCCACCGATGGCTGCCAGTGCGGCCGTTGGAAGGATGGCTACCCCAATGATGGTTTTAAAACGATTGGCCATCTGGTCGGTCGTTTTCACCAGATAGAGTAAGAGGGTAACGGCCGAAGCAGCAACGGGGACTGGCCACCACCGCAGGAATACCTCCTTCGCTGCCAGCCAGTTGGTATCCAGGCTGCCTCCACCCCACCCCATGGCGCCTGCTTTTTTCACAAAAACGATCGCCCCAATCACAAAACCCAAAATACCGAGCAACCGAAACCACAACATGATATTCCACCCAACTTTGGGTACAATAGCATTTGGTCGCAGGGTTAAAGCTAAATTAGCCCAGGATTCTGCCCAGTTTACACAAACATAAAAAGCAGCAATCCCCATGACGGTCGTAATGCCCACTGCGGGAGCATTGGCAAAGAAAAAATATAGAAACCCCTCTGTTCCCAGAGCCACCATGACGCACCATAATACCAGGATGATTTGAAAAAAGATCGAATGCTCGGCGGGCACCCTGCTCTCCCAGTTCCTGTCGTAGGCCTCTTTTAATTCCTCATCGTCGCAGTGGTGGTGGACAAAGTGGGTGAGATTGGCAGGAGCGTATCCTTCGTTTCCGTCGGTTTTGATAAAATCAATGACCGATTCGTCCACTTCCTCATTGATAGAATGCAAGGCCTGCCCCTCCTGCAACAGGTCCGGCCGCATGATTGGCCGGTAATGCCGTTTTGCCCGGATTATATGTTCCCACATTGGTTTGGCAAAATCTGCGTAAGAATCAACCAGGTCGGTCAACCTGGCCCTTCGGTTGAGTTGCTCCAGCCCTTCCATCGTCTTTTCCTTCTTGAGCGATTTTTTCACCACCAATCCTTCGGCGCAAGCCCCTTCCAGCATCCATTCCAGGGGTCTGGCGGCAAGCAGATTGTTGGGATAACCACCCCCGATATTCGAGTGTGCCCCAACGAACCAGCGCTGCCGGATATCGTCATCGTAGCGTTCAGCTTTGCTCTGATCGTCGTCGTTTTTGATAAAATGCTCCAGCCGGCTGAGCCGGAAGCTCGTCCTGTTTTCATCGATGGCCAGGGCGTGCCGGCATTTCTTTAAAATACCCGAGGGGTAAGGGTTATGGTGCTGGTCGAGTTTACTGGTTATCCCCGGCACCCCGAGGGCCTGCCAGCCCATCGCACCGACGGTGTCAAAAATCCCCATGTAAGTGATGTCCACCCGCCGGGACCATTTCAGTAAGATTTCTTCCGAATCGTTGAAAACCACATTATCTCTGACATCCCCGATCCGGCGAAACCGATGACGGTAGGCTGGTTTCTTCAACGTCTTTTCCCACCATCCCTGAAATTTTGGCTCACTTTCCTTTTTGTCCCGGTTTTGGGAGTTAAAAACATAACCGTCCCACAACTGGCTGATATTCATGGGGGCTCCACGCCTGATCAGGCCACAGGCGGCGAGAAAACCCATGAGGGAGCGGGCCGTGAAAGCGCCACGGCTAAAGCCGAAAATGTAAATTTCGTCCCCATCCTGATAATGATCGACGAGCCAGTTATAAGCCTGCCGCACGTTTTTGTCGAGTCCCAGCCCAAAACCGCCACCGGTAACGCTGTCCAGCATACCCGTTCCCACTCCGGGATCGTAATAGCGTCTTTGCATCACGGTACCTCCTTCTACCAATCCCTCCAATGTTAATGAATAGGCGTGGTAAACGTTGGTACTATCGTCTTCAGTGTTCCAGGTTCCGTCCAAAAAAAGGGCAAGTCTGTTTTTCATATGGCTGATATCTGTTTGGTGAAAAAACGTTACGAGAAATGATACGCTACTTGTCGGTCCGGTAATTTTTACCGCGTAGCAAAAAAAGTAAATGTAAGGTCAAATTCCGTGAAATTAGAATTTAGAGCGGAAGATTCCGGCCGGCAGCGGGGCAATCTGTCCGGCAGTCCGGATAAATGCAGGTCAAATGGAATTCACTCACACGATAAAGTAAACGTCCAACAAATTTCCCCCCATTATCTACCTTTGCCACCAACACAACTTGTTTACACCCTCACCAAATCATAAACACATGAAGATCAGATTTTTAGCTTTAATGATGAGTCTCACCTGGCAGCTTGCCGCCCAATTGACCGTCGTTGTTACGGACATCCCGACCAACACTCCGATGGATGACAATATCCACATTGCCGGCAACTTTCAGGGCTGGATGCCCGACGATCCAAATTATATTCTTGCCGATAATGGTGACGGAACCTATGACATCACCATTACGCCGCCGGCGGGATTGATCAAATTCAAATTTACCCGTGGCAGCTGGAGTACCGTGGAGGGTAACGCCAGCGGCGGTTTTCTGCCCGACCGGGAATACAATTACGACGGAACCGCCTCTACCCTGGAGTTGGAAATACTCAGTTGGGAAGGCAGTGGCAACGGCAATTCCACCGCAGCCGATAATGTGTTCATCCTTGATGAAGATTTCTACATGCCACAACTCAACCGCAATCGCCGCATCTGGATCTACCTGCCGCCCGATTACCAGTCGACCGACAAATACTATCCGGTACTGTACATGCACGACGGGCAAAACTTATTTGACCTCCAAACCAGTTTCTCCGGCGAATGGGAAGTGGATGAATCGCTCAACGAACTATTCGCTCAGGGCGACCACGGCGCTATCGTGGTAGGAATCGACAACGGAGGCGACGCCCGTATTGATGAACTCGCCCCCTGGGTCAACCCCAGCTATAACCGCGGCGGGCAAGGCCAGCAGTACCTGAGTTTTATTGTGGAAACGCTCAAACCGTACATCGATGCCAATTACCGGACGCTGACGGGCAGGGAGTACACCTGCCTCTTTGGCAGTTCCCTCGGCGGCCTCATTTCTCAATATGGCTTAATGGAATACCAGGAAATATTTGGCAAGGCAGGGGTGTTTTCACCGGCCTTCTGGTTCAATGATCCGGACATTTTTGACCATAGTGCCAACACCCCCAAAAACAACCCCATGAAAGTGTATATGCTGGCCGGCTACCCGGAAAGCAGTGGCTCGGTGGTGGATAATGTGAACCAGATGGAAGGTATCCTGTTTAACAACGGCTTCTCCGCCGATGAATTCAATAAGTCATTTCATGCAGACGGACAGCACAGCGAGTGGTATTGGGCGAGGGAGTTTCCGTGGGCTTATCGCTGGCTTTTCCAGGACATCAACCTGACCAGCGCTTCCGACACGCAGGCCGAAAACATCCGCATTTACCCCAATCCGGCCGACACGATGTTGTTTCTGGAAAATTTACCCGACTTAAAAAAGCCCAAGGTCTGGATTTACTCGGCAGATGGCAGACTATTGGACAAATCGGACCTCGAAGCTGGCTCGATCGACATAAGCCACTTATTGCCAGGTGTTTACATCCTGAAAATACAGGCAAAGAAAAAATTTACACACACCGAAAAAATTGTTGTTTATTGATGGAAAACGGTAAACGGTGAGCGGTCAGCGACCATTTGCCATTCACCGTTGGCCAATCACCATTACTTATCATATGTTGTTTGGAAAAAAAGGCGTCCTTCTGGTCAATTTAGGAACTCCCGATGCACCGACCTGGGGAGCCGTATATAAATACCTGAAACAGTTTTTATTGGATGGCCGGGTCATCGATTACCCCTGGATCGCCCGCAATCTTCTGGTGCGGGGTATCATTCTCCCTTTTCGCACCAGCAGTTCTACCAAATTATACAAAGAGTTGTGGTTGCCGGAAGGCTCCCCATTGAAAGTTTATGGCGAACGGCTAACGGAAGGCGTGCGGCGGGAACTGGGAGATGACTACGAAGTGGAACTGGCTATGCGCTACCAGAGCCCTTCCATCGAATCGGCCCTTGACAAACTGCTCGCCAAACAGGTCAGTGAGATTCTGGTATTCCCGTTGTTTCCCCAGTATGCCAGTGCCACAACGGGGTCGATTCACGAGGAAGTGATGCGGCTGCTGCAAAAAAAGCAGGCGATCCCGCAAATCAAGCTGGTCAACTCCTTCCACGACTTTCAGCCAATGATCGAGGTATTCGCCGACAATGGCCGGCAGCACGATCCTTCCCAATACGACCATATTCTTTTCAGCTACCACGGTTTGCCCCAACGACAGCTGAAAAAAGCCGATACCTGCAATCACTGCCTGCAAACGGCCGATTGTTGCCAGACGTTGTCCATTAAAAATCAGTTTTGCTACTCCGCTCAATGCCATGCAACCACCGCGGCCCTGGCCAAAGAACTGGGTTTGAGTAAAGACCAATACACCACCTGCTTTCAGTCCCGGCTGGGCAAGGAAGTCTGGGCCAAGCCATACACCAGCGACATCATTGAAGAACGGGCAAAAAAAGGGGATAAAAAACTACTGGTATTTTGCCCGGCATTTGTTTCCGATTGTTTGGAAACAACCATCGAAATTTCGGTGGAATACCAGGAAGAGTTTGAAGAATTGGGAGGAGAACACGTGCAGTTGGTCGAGAGCCTAAACGATCATCCCAAGTGGATGCGCGCCGTTGCCGATTTCATCCGGAATGAAGCATGAAATCATCAATAGACACGGTCAGTTTTTTTTCAGGCGGCTACACGTCCTCCCTGCGCCAGTTTTCCCCCTAAATAGCCCATGGGAACATAGGCGGCTACCACGTCCAGCACATTAAACCACATTGGGGAAGGAATCAGAGTTGTTACGTATACGCCTCCAAGCAGAAAAAAGAAACCGATCCCAAGGGCGATTTTCATGTGATGAGAGGCCGCTAGTTTGGCCGCCAACAGTGCCCCGACCAAGGTGCCTAAAGCGTGCGCCAAAAAAGGAAAGATAAAATGCCGTGGCTCAAACAAATGCATAGTTTCTTTCAGGCCCTCCATGGTGGTAATATCAGCACCCTCGGGCGGCTCGATCACCATGGGCCCGATGTTGACCAGTGCACTATTAACGACCATGCCGACTACGACGCCGCCCACAACGGCTAAAATGTTTCTGATAGTTGGATTCATATTGTTATGTTTTAGTTGTTGGAAAACAAGGTAGGCAATGCCGTGCAGAATATGCAAAGCTGATCCGATTTTTTGCGCATCATAAAATGAGTTGTTTGTTAAACAGATTCGAGAAGCTTTTTCACAGCATAGATTTTTGTCCTGCACACAATAATAAAATACCAAACTGTAAAATCTTGAAAAAAACACTGATCATATTTGATGTAGATGGGACGTTGGTCTATTCCAACAAAATAGACAGTCAGTTTTTCGCTGATACATACCAAACTATCTACAAGAAAAAATTCCCGACAATTGACTGGCGGCACTACCCTCATGTTACCGATCACACGATTTTTAACGCCGTCATCCAACAGCATTTTAACCGCCGGGCCGAACAGGATGAAATAGATGTTTTCCAGGATCATTTTGTCAGCTTACTGGAAAACGCCCGAAAAGAACGTCCGACGGAATTTCTGCAAGTACCCTACGCCCGGGAAACCATTCAGCACCTGTTGGAAAACGAGCAATACGTCGTAGGCATTGGCACCGGCGGTTGGCAGCGGCCTGCCTGCCTGAAATTGCAGCACGTCGGCATCCCTACCGACCAATTGTACCTCAGCGGAGCAGACGGGAAAGAAACCAGAGAAGACATTACAAGGGATGCTATCCAGAAAGCCACTGCTGTGCACCGGTCTTTCGAGCGGATCGTTTACGTGGGTGATGCCATCTGGGACGTCACCACCACTCATAACCTTTCTCTCAATTTCGTAGGCATCCGGCGGGAAGGTGATGTGCACGTTTTGCAACAAGCCGGGGCCTCAATTGTACTACAGGATTTTTCCGACCAGGATCGGTTTCTGCAAGCCGTTGATCAAGCTACCCCTCCAAAAATTTTGGGTTAATCCAGAACCATTCCTGAAAATCATTGTTCGTTAAACCGTATCAGTCAAAGGACAACATATTTTTTTTTAAAAATATAAAGACGGGTTGGGTTTTATTTGCAGTGATTGTATCTTTGCCCCCGCTTTGAAAGAAAAGCCAAAAAACACAATGATTCGGTAGCTCAGTTGGTAGAGCACTTGACTTTTAATCAAGTGGTCCTGGGTTCGAGCCCCAGCCGAATCACGTATAGCTCCGTTGCTCTTGCAGCGGGGCTTTTTTTATTTATTTTATTGTTGAATATAATACTGTGTAACAAAAGTTTCTTTAAAAATTCACTGATTCATGTGGGCCGGAATTTCACCTTATCATTGAGGCAGCCAACTGCTCGGCC
>JBFIJS010000131.1:0-8508 GCA_041600595.1 Saprospiraceae bacterium
TCGACGCCGACGACTACCTGACCGCTAATGCCCTCGAGAAAATGATAGACCTTCTGGAAAATGATGACGATTTAGGGATGGTCTTTCCTGACTATTTTTTGGTGGACGCACAAAATAATGTCTTAGCAGAAGTCAAAAGACATAACTTTAAGAAAGAGGTAGGCCTGTTTGATCAACCCGCCCACGGTGCTTGTACGGTTATCAGAAAAGAGTTTCTGGATTCCGTCGGAGGTTATGATGAAAGCTACTCCTGTCAGGATGGTTACGAACTATGGATAAAATTTATCGCAAAGTACAAGGTAACGAACATCAGTGAACCCCTGTTTTATTACCGAAGACACGGTGAGAACCTCACTGCAAACGAAAACCGGATACTTGGAACAAGACGATCAATCAATGGCAATTTTATTAAAAACAACGAAATCAAAGTCCCTAATACGATTGCTATTGTCCCAATCCGGGGTACCAACGTTGGGCGGGAATTGTTATCCTTTACTGAGATTGGTGGAAAAAAGGTAATTGATATAAAAATCAAATCTTTACTGGATTCAGAATTATTAAACAAAATAGTCATCACATCCTCAACGCCGGAAATAAAAGAATATATCCGAAAAAATTACGCAAAGGAAAATCGGGTTACTTTCATTGACCGGCCAAAGGAATTAGCCCGATACAATGTCTCTCTCGTAGGAACAATTGAGCACATTCTGGAGCACCCAAGCATTCATCCTTTAAATGTTCGGGCCTTCATGATTCTGCCTATTGAATATATTTTTCTGACTGGCGAGGTGATCGACGACGCAATTAATGCCCTTGAAATATTTAAAGCAGATTCATTGATCAGCGTAAGACAGGAATATGCTTCTTTTTATCAGCATCATGGGAATGGCATGACGCCTATTCTTGAACAGGCAAATAATTATACCCACCTTGAACGGGAAGCTTTATTCAAAGCTGCCGGCGGTATCCAGCTGACAAGAGTTTCTTCCTTTAAAAGAGAAAAGAAAATCCAGGTTGGGAAAGTCGGACATATCGTCGTTGACCAAAAAACAGCGATGGGAATTTTTTCTGATTTTGACTTGCAATTGGCCAGATTAATATTAAAACAAGAAAAAAGTCTGGTAAAATAAAAAAACTATGCTCGAACGTTTTTTTAATTTTTTAAACTCATTCGCTAAAAGCTTTTTTACGTTCCTTAAAATTATAGTAAGGTCAAATTTATTTCTGTCCAAATTCAAAACTGACCAGCTTAGCCATTGCATTATTTTGGGAAATGGTCCTTCTTTACGCACCGTTTTAAAGGAAAATATGGAGGACCTTAAAAAACATACGCTGCTTTGTGTAAATAAATTTCCCGACACAGAACCGTACACAATTTTAAAACCCCGCTTTTTTCTATTTACCTCTACCGGTTATTTTATACCGGAAAAAATAAAACACGAACAGGAAGCCAGGGATAGTATTATTAATGCCCTGGTAACCAGAACAACCTGGCCACTCACGGTATTCTGTCCCAGTTTAGCCAAGTCTTACCCCGGTTTTGTCAACAAAATAAAAAGCAATCCTAATATTGAAGTTTGTTATTTTAACAACACTCCCGTAGAAGGGCATCGGTTCTTTAACCATCTTTTTATGAAATGGGGCTGGGGCATGCCCAGGCCGCACAACGTATTGATTCCCAGTATCTTTACGGCAATTAATGCCGGTTATAAAAAAATATTTTTAATTGGAGCCGATCATTCCTGGATTCCACTTATATCTGTCAACGAAAACAATGAAGCCCTCATCAATCAACAGCATTTTTATGATTCTGGTCAATCTCATGCCCGTCATATGTATCGTAATAGCCAGCCACGCCGACTTCATGAAATACTTGAAAAATTCATGCTTTCATTCAGGGCATATTTTGAATTAAAAGAATATGCCGAAAAACTTGGTGTGAAAATTTATAACTGCACCCCGGGTTCCTATATTGATGCATTTGAAAGATTGCATATCAACGAAATCTTAAAAGAAAAAACCTCTACATAAATTGTCCCCGACCCATCACATATCCATCATCATTTGCAGCTATAACCGAGGTCAATTCATCGGTGAAGCCCTGGACAGTTTAGCAAAACAAACTTTATCTGCGGACAAATTTGAAATCATCATTGTCAACAACAACAGCACTGACAACACGGAGTCGATTTGCAAAAAATTCATCGCTCAACATCCTGTGTTAGATATTAAATATGTCCTCGAAACCAATCAGGGCCTTTCCTTTGCGCGCAACCGCGGTATCGCCGAATCAAAATATTCCATCATCACCTATATCGACGATGATGCTTACGCAAAACCTGATTTCCTGGAGATTATTTTCAATTATTTCAAAATGCATCCGCAAACGGCGGGCCTGGGTGGTAAAGTGACGCCTCGCTATGAAATTGCAGAACCGGTCTGGATGAATAAATACCTATACGGTTTTGTGACGAAGGTTGACCTTGGTCAGCAGGCCCGGCCATTCCGTGGAAATGAATATCCGGCAGGCTGCAACATGACCTACCGAAAAGATTTGCTGGAGCAGGTCGGTGGTTTTAACAATAAGCTAAAATGGCGGGCCGACGATAAGTACATCAATTTCAAAATCCGGGAGCTCTCCGATCAAATCGTTTACCTGCCCGACCTCGAAGTTGAGCATACCATTGACGACTACCGTACGTCGGATGAAAATTTCAAAAAGCTTAGCTGGAAATTTGGCAGCGAGGAAAGTATCCGCGTCCGGGATGAAGGTTTCTTTTCTTTTCTTAAAAAATTAATTGAATTTAAATTCAAACTGGCCGGCAGTTTTATCCTGCTGCTTCAGTTCTACCTCAGAGGCGAAATGGCCAAAGGCAATAAGACTTTTCAATACCGTTGGCTGGCTTTGCTGGGCCTGCTGTTCCCCTCCGGGAAATAAAAAATGGGAAGAGCCAGGTGGCACTTCCCATTTTTTTTAGCATCAGGTTAAAAGACTTAACCCGCCATTCACTTTTTCTTCCGCTTTGCTTTGGTCGCTTTCACGGCTTTTTTCTCGGTAGTTGCTTCTTCCAACGCTGGCTCCTGGTATTTTTCGTACAGGTTTTTACCCGCATAACCGAGCAATCCCAAAACGATCAGCAGGGAACAAATCAGCGACAACATTTCACCGATACGATAGCTTTTAGGTTCAAATTTGAACTCAATGGTGTGTTGTCCCGCCGGTATTTTCATCGCCCGTAAAATATAATTGACGCGGATGTGATCAACGGGGCTGCCATCGAGATACGCCTGCCAGCCTTTGGCGGGGTCGTACCAAACTTCAGAAAAAACGGCCAGCTGTTCGGAAGTAGTATTGGCATTGTAGGTCAGGTGGTTTGGCCGGTACTCCGACAGGGTAATTGAGCCATTCCGCTGGATATTCAGGCCGTTCAGGTAATCGGAAAATTGCTGATGAACAATGGCCGTTTGTTTGGGATCAATATTTCTAATGCCACCAATTTCCTCGTTGGGGGTATTGACGAACTGGAAGTTCTCCACAAACCAGGCATTGCCCATCGCCTGACTATTGGGAATGGGGGTCGTTTCGTTGGCAATGATGTATTTCGTGTTCATCATATTAAACACCTTCAGCTCTTTCATGACACCTTCCAGATCCGACAAGCTTTGGGCCTGTTGCAGGGAACCGACCAATTTTTGAGCCTCCGGCAAAATATGACGGTCGAGCATATCCTGGTAGCGCTGCAATTTGGCGGGGTGATACCCTCCCAGATTTTTGTGATAGTAGGAGGCATTGGCAGAGTTGACGGCATTGCTGATCCCGCGGCTAATATCAAAAACCCGGTAGTTAGGGTCTTTGTCTTCTAATATCTTACTGTCTACCGGGCGCGGAGCGTTCTGCTGGCGATAAGTGCCTTTTTCGACAAAGTTGTCGCTGTTCAAATATTCCCGATTCACAGACCACAGGTCTCCTGCTACCAACAGGGCCAGTCCCGTTACGAGCAGGGTCTGACTGATTTTATTTTTGACAAACAACCAAATCAAGCCAGCCGCTACGACGATCAATCCCAACGACCGCCAGGCATCACTGCTCATCATGGAGGCTCTCTGACTCCGGACCGCATCTATATTGACCTTGTAGTTTTGCACATAAGCAGCATCTTTGGCGTAGGTAAAATCGAAAAAGGAGCTGCCAGCCACGGCATAAAATAAGCAGATGGCACCGAGTAATCCACCCGCTATGTAGAGCGAAGAAATTATTTTTTCTTTAGCAACCTTGCCCTGCAGGATGTCGTTGAGGGCCAGCATACCGAGGATGGGCATCATCACGCCGACCACCGTCAGAGCGGAGTTAGGAGTTCGGAATTTGTTGAACAAGGGGAAATAGTCAAATAAGAACTGGTATAAAAAATTCAGGTTCTTGCCCATTGAGATCAGCGATATCAGCAAGACCCCCGAGGCCAACCACCATTTCACAGGGCCTTGAACGATCAGCAATCCAAAAACAAAAAGGAAAAAGATAACGGCTCCGTAATAGGCTGGCCCGGCCGTACCATCCACATTTGCTCCCCAGTAGGTCAATCCGCCACCACCGACAACACCGGGGATAAAACCGGCAACCAGGTCCATCCATCCATTGCTCCAATTGGTCGCATAACCATATTCAAGGCCGGAGGTGTTGCTGCTCGTTTTGGGAGCATTGGCATCGGCCATTAAGATGGGGTCACCCCGCATGGTATCTTTTGCATATTCATAGGTAGTCCAGAGTTTGGAAGCACTTGAGCCAATGGCCAGGAGGCCGCCGATTCCCAGGTAGAGCACAGCTTTGCCAAAAGAGGGCAGCTCTTGTGCCCGGATATGCCTGACCAACTCAATCACCCCATAAATGGCGAGGGTCATGAAAAAATAATAGGTCATTTGAACGTGGTTGGCATAAAGGTTTACACCAAGCCCAACCGCAAACACAAGTCCGCCCAACAAATATTTTTTCCTGAAAGCCAGCAATACTCCGGCTGCTATCAAACTCAGGTAAATGATTGACCGGATCTTCGTTATGTGCCCGGCCCCGAACAAGACATAATTGAATGTCGTAAAACCAAACCCCAGGGCTCCAACAATGCTGAGCCAGGGATTGACACCCAACAAGATCAGCATGATATAAAAAACCAACATGGCAGAAAAGAATAATCCGATCGGCCGGGGTATAAACAGCCGGGAGGCTTGCTCCACCAAACGTGTTAAATTGCTGGGCTGTGCCGAATCTATCTGATACGTTGGCATGCCGCCAAAAAGGGCATTGGTCCAAAGTGTCCTTTCGCCGGTAGCATCTCTGTATTTAATAATTTCCTGAAGGTTGGCACGAGCCGAGTTGATATCGTGTGAACTCTCGACCTTTCCCTGCAATTGTGCGGAAAAATAAACCGCACTGGCCATTAGAAAAATGAGTGCGGCGATGAAGTGGGGTGTACCTTTTTTTAGGATTGATTTTGCTGACATGATCGAATTTCAATGACAATGTTTAGAAAGGCACAAATGTACCTTTTTTATTTTTCTTTAATACGTAGCTGTTTTTCCGACGGTTCCAAAATAGTGTACGTTTTAGCGGTTACCACAAAAAAGAAGGCCACCTGCATGGAGCAGGTGGCCTTCTTTGTATACTACCAAAAAATGGCCGTTTATTTTATCGCTATCAGGTCGTGGATAATATTCAATGTTTCCTTTAGGTAAACGTCTTTTTTCACCCCTTTGATCCATTCGTCGTTCCTGGCTTTTTTGCTCTCATCTTCCGCGAACTCAGGCAAGTCGACGTTCAGGTTGCTCACCTTGGGAACAACCTCTGCCTCAAAATATTTCTCGTAGGCTTCAGACGCCTCTTTCCATTGTTTGTTTTCCGTCTGGTACACTTCCAGATTGAGCATCCGCTCGGAGTCGTCCCTTTGTTCTTTAATGGATTTGGCCCGGTCAAAAATAGCCTGGAAAGTCTCGTCGTTGCGGATACGGGCTGCACTACGCTCACGGATATCCGGCAACCCGTTGAGGTTGGCTACATTCTGGCTATACTCAACGGCATCGATCTGCGTCCATGCCATTGGAAAGTCCTCCTCTTTCTCGCCTGTCTCTACGTAAAGCCAGGTGTCTGGCAGGATGATATCCGGAGTTACCCCCTTCAATTGAGTAGAGCCGCCGTCAATCCGGAAAAATTTCTGTACCGTCAGCTTCACATTTCCGAGTGGTTTAAGTTCCGGGTTGCCGCGTACGACCGCATCAAGGTCGAAGAAACGCTGTACCGTTCCTTTTCCAAAAGTGGAATTGCCGGTTCCAACGATGATCGCCCGGCCATAGTCCTGCAGGGCAGCAGCTAAAATTTCAGAGGCAGAGGCACTGAATTGGTTGACCATTACGATCAGTGGGCCGTCGTACTGTACAGATGGATCGTCATCCGTCAGGACTTCAGGGTTGCGGCCACGTGATTTGACCTGCACCATGGGACCTTCTTCCACAAAGAAGCCACTCATTTTAACCACATCCCGAAGCGATCCGCCACCATTGTTGCGAAGATCGAGGATAACGCCATCAACACCTTCTTTTTTTAATTTTTCCAATTCAATGGCTACATCTTCCGCACACCGGCGACCGTTCCGGTCTTGGAAATCAGCATAAAACTTTGGCAGGCGGAGGTAGCCGATTTTTTCGCCGTGCTCGGAGTCGATCAACAGGGATTTTGCGAAGCTTTCGGATGTAACGACTACATCGCGGGTAATGATAATTTCTTCGTTGCCTCCCACTGCTTTTTTGACATAGAGCCGGACTTGAGTTCCTTTTTCTCCCCGGATCAACTGCACCACATCATTGATAACCATGCCTGTGATGTCTATCCATTCAGGGTCGTTGCCCTGAGCTACTTTCAATATCTTATCATTTTCCTGCAAGGCTCCTCCTTTCCAGGCCGGGCCACCAACGATGATTTCGGACACCTTCGTAACTTCTCCATCCGTTTGCAGGCGGGCACCAATCCCTTCAAAACGGCCAGACATGCCAATGTCGAAATTTTGTTTATCGATTGGTTCGTAATACTCGGTGTGAGGGTCGAAAATATTGGTAAATGCATTGAGGTACATACTCACGTGGTCGCTGCGTTTGCGCTTGCCGAGCCGGTTGTACCAATTGTCGAAAACCTTAAGCACATCCTTACGAGCCTCTTCCTCCAACTCCTCGTACGTTTTATCTTTAAAGTCTTCGTCTCCATCTTCTTTGCTCCGAAGTTTGTCGGCCAGCCGGGTCATCGTTTCCCATTTCAGGGATTGCTCCCAGTACGTTTTCAGCTCTGCGTCATTTTTGGCGAATGGCTTTTTCTCTGCATCCGACTCGTAGGTTTCGTTGCCGGTAAAATCAAAAGGCTTGTCTAAAATCTCTTTGTACCAGCTTTTGGTCTTATCGATGCCCGCTTCCTGTAGCTTAATGGCCAGGTCAAGAAAGGCAAAAGTTCCCTGCTGAGCTTCATTGTCCAGTTGGTTGCGCCACGCCTGCAGTGCATTGACCTCGCTCTGTGTCAACCAGCGGCGGCCTGAATCGAGGCGCTCCATAAACAAATCGTAGACCTTCTCCGACAACTCGTCATTGATCTCTAAAGGTTTGTAATGGTAATAGTTGATTTCAGTAAGGATAGACTCCATGAGCGCCGCTTCCTTTTGCGCATTGTCGTAAGGGGGATAAAACGCAAAAAACAATGCCACGGCAACAGCCAGTGAAAGCAAAAGACCCCTGTTTTTCATAATTACTTTTTTTATGGTGTTAATATTACTTGATTCTCGTGTATTCATGCCAGTTTGGTTGCAAGTCAGGTGCCGACTTTAAGATGTCTGAGCCATAAAGATATAGAATTATCGGCGATCGTCTCATGACTACGGCACTTCCACTAAAGCTATTTATCAGGTTTCAAAAACAGCTTCGGCTTTATAAGGTGCCGGATTCCGATATACTACCCTTTTAGCCAGACAATTGTTTAATCAACTCATAACGTAAAAAAACATTTAACTGTTTTTAACGCTTCCCTTTAATCTACAAAAGCAGCAACTTTCCTAACATCCTACAACTATAGACGCAATTTGAGGAAAAAGGATTGCACGAGCAGTATTATTAGTGTAAAATACGCCATTTCTGAGCCAAAAACAGGCTGAACCTTTCTCATTCCCCCGGGCAGCCTGCATAATTGCCAGCTCTCACTGCGGCCTACACGACAAAGAAGATGAAAAAACAACCAGGCCGGTGCAGTCATTTTCGTATCTCTGCACCCCATATTTCGAACGTGCTGTGACGAACACCTTCCAGATTTGGAATTTTTTACCCGGTGCGCTATCATTGTTTTGTCAAACAAAAAAAAATCCGCAGTTATGAGCCTGATCAAAACCGTTCGTTCTCTTACCATTTTAATGGTCTTTCTTTTTCCAATCCGGGGAAGTGCACAATTTATTCTAAATGGAGATTTTGAAAACAACTCCGTCGATACCTGCA
>JBFIJS010000132.1:0-8495 GCA_041600595.1 Saprospiraceae bacterium
CATAAAATTTTCCAAAATCCTGTATCCAGTTTGACTTAAATACGGAGTTACCGCGGGATACCGGCATGGCGTGGAAAACCCCCGTTGGTTTTTGGCTGTAGTCAACAAGGGCCGAAAAGAATGGCGTTTGGTAACGTTCCCGGATGCCGCCAATGATACTCAGGTGCAATTCCTGTAAATCTTCTTTTCGGTAAAAAATCCGGTCGAAGTTGATGAGAGTAGCATCTTTGAGGTGGGTCAGCGACGTGTCGGTGATGTAAAATACATTTAACTCCGGCCGGAATTGCCGGATATATTGCCCCAGCAGGGGGCCGAGGTTGGACTCCAACTGTTCGGAAAGGTCGATTTTAAGTACGTTTTCTATAAACGGCTGGATGAGCGGCGTGATGTGTTTTGACTGAAAGTCGGGACCATACCGAACTACTACCGACTGGATATTGTGATTGAACAGCAGGGCGATGAGCGCATCCTGAAAAGAAGGCAATACCAGCAACCGGTACACAAACTGCTCGTCTTTGTCCTGAAGTTCCTGTAGCTTTTCCCTGATCTCCAGCTCTGCCGATACGGACAAATCGTCCACAAACAACACTTCGAAATAATTTTTATCCGAAGCAATATTGGTCTTTTTCAGGGAGTGTTTTTTGGTGGTTTTGACCAGGTCACTGACGTCCTCCAATCTTGCTCCGTTGCGATAGGCATCACTCACCAGAAGCTGGACAATTTCGCTGGTCTTTCTGGAGAGAGCAAGGTATTCTCCCAATTTATAGGATTCCCTTAAAGCCGCCAGACTCCGCAGCCCCGGGAAAGCAAAATAGCGCTCAATGCTACTCAGTTGCTCCATCGTTTTCCGGACCAGATCCTGGTATTTCTTTTCTTCCGGCGTTTCTTGCGGTGCTTTTGCCAGCCTGGATACATGACCTTTCAGAGAGTTCCAGGTGTCAACCCGGAGTTGGCCGATGTTGATATGTAAGGAGGTAACAGATTTCTTTTTTGACATTGTTTTTCTTTTAATGAATTTGATCGCAGTAACGCCCTTCGTCAGGTGCCGTCTGCGATCTGATGCGTTGGGTTGCCCCGGCGGTCGGGTTCCGGATAGAACAGTGGCTGCCGGGGACGAGGTCACGATCGCCTGTCCGGTTTTTTTAATTCACCCAGCGATTCGAGGTAATCGTGTTTTTTTCCCCGGTCGTAAATGTTGAAGTGGACGGGGTTGTCGCGGAAGCTCTTGAGTGGCTGTCCCAATCCCATAATCCCCCTTTGTCGCCGGTCCCGGACGAGGTCCAGGTCGATCTCTACCGGCAGAAACTGTGCGGTAGAGCCAGCCTGACAAATGACCCGGCCATCGGGGTCGCAAAACAATGACTGGCCGATTCCGCCGGCATTCAGTCCGTTTACGTCAATAACGTAACACTGGTTGATGGCTGCGGTCGACCGGGCAATGGACAACTCGACATCGCGGTCGAGGGTGCCTGTCAGGGTGGGGTGGATAATGACCTCGACCCCCTTTACGGCCATAGTGCGGGAGGTTTCCGGAAACCACATGTCGTAGCAAATGCTCATGCCAAACCGGCCAACGTCGGGCACGTCCCAAATCAGGAATTCGGAGCCACCCGTCACCCCCTCTTCGTAGGGGTAAAATGGGAACATTTTGTCGTACCGGCCAACTATTTCCCCTTGCGGGTTGATGACACTTGAGGTGTTAAAAATTTTCCCTTCTTTCTTTTGAAATATGGAACCCGGGATCAGCCAGATGCCATACTTTTTAGCCAGCGCCTGAAAATCTGCTTCGATGTTGTTGGGAAATTCAAAGGCGTGCTTCTTCAATGGTCCGAAAGCACACAGTTCGCTGAATACGACCATTTGTACCCACGGGAATACGCTCATCAGTACGTCCAGCTTTATTTTCATCAAAGCTACGTTGCTTTGGATAGCGGAAACAGGCATTTGAATGCCGGCAATAGCGAATGGTTTCATTAACAGAATTATATGGTGAACCCCAAAATTTATTTGGAGAGAGATCGGGTAGTGAAAGAGGCGGGCGGGCCTGAGATCAGGCACACCTGATTATCCGCCGTTCGACTTGACAGCTTCTTCCAGAATATCCAATCCTTTGATTAATTGTTGGTCGGTGATGACCAGCGGCGACAATACCCGGATGACGTTTTTGTGAGTACCGGCACTGATGATGATCAGGCCGTTTTTTCCACAGTCTTCCATCACCCGCTGGCAGAGTTCAGCGTTGGGTTGAAGGGGGTCGCCCTCTTTGACAAATTCCAGGGCAATCATCGCCCCGAGGCCCCGCACATCTCCGATGGAGGGGTATCGGGTTTTCATTTTTTCAAATCGATCCCGGATAATCTGTCCGACCTGCTTGCCGCGCTCGTTCAGGTTGTTGTCTTCCATGAACTTAATAGTCGCCAGGGCAGCAGCGCAACACACCGGGTTGCCAATATAGGTACCCCCGATCGTGCTTGGTCCTGCAGCATCCATAACCGATGCCCGCCCTAAAACTGCGGCAATCGGCATGCCCGAGCCCATCGATTTGGCCCAGGTTGAAATATCGGGCAATATCCCGAAATGGGTGTATGCAGCCCATTCCCCGGTGCGGCAAAATCCACTTTGCACTTCGTCGAAAATGAGCATAATGCCGTATTTGTCACAGATTTCCCGGAGGCCTCTGGCGTATTGCTTCGGTACCACGTTGAAGCCTCCCTCGCCCTGTACCAGTTCGATGATGATGGCTGCCAGGTTTTCCGGTGCAACTGTATTTTTAAAATATTCTTCCAGGCGGTGGAGTTCCTGCGCCGCAAATTTGTCTTCCGCCATCCCGTTCGCATAGCGGTACATGTTGGGAAAAGGGATGCGGTACACCTCCGGTGCGAATGGTCCGCTGCCTGATTTGTAGGCCACTTTGGAGGTGAGGGTCATGGCCATCATGGTCCGGCCGTGAAACCCATCCGAATAGCAGAGAATGCCACTCCGGCCGGTAGCCTGGCGGGCGATTTTGACCGCATTTTCCACGGCCTCTGCTCCGGTGCTGACCAGCAGGGCCTTGGTTGGCCCGCCGTGAGGCAGAATCTCGACCAGTTTTTCACATAGTTCAAGGTACCGTTCGTAAGTGGTCACATTAAAACTGGTATGGATGCATTTGCTGGCCTGATTGATGATCGCTTCTACCACCGGTTCGGGACAGTGCCCCGCATTCACAACGCCGATGCCCGCCGCAAAATCGATCAACTCCCGGCCGTCGGCGTCGGTGATAATGGCTCCTTTGGCCGATTGGGCCGTGGCAGTATTAAATACGCCAACTCCTTTGGCTACAACCGACTTTCGTCGTTCTAAGAGCTCTTCACTCTTTGTTTTGCTTTCTATCATTGATGTTTCGAAAAATTAATATGAGATTTTACTAACCGGATTGTCGTCCGGTTTTCGCATTGGTGAAAGCCGTAAATCCTGGTGGTGCTGCTTCCTCATTGAAAAAATGCCTGAACAGACCTTTGTAGTTGAGTATGGCTGGTGCGATTGACCTGGATGTGATGATGGAGCTCTCCACCGCTGCGATGTGTTTTGGAGAAAGCATCTCTTTGCAAACATGGCCCGAGATGGATGATAATGATCCGGCTCAAATGTAGACATCTTTACCCCGATGTCGGACAAATTTTAACAGATGCTTTCTGTAAATCCTTTAGAAGTAACTCATTGAACAAGGTGATGTTCAAAATTTATCAATATTTGTGGATGGTGGACGAGAGACGGTGTGTTGTCCTGAGAATTTCTTTTTTGTTCTTCAATAGTCAAAGTGCGCCGATGCTGTACCTGCTGTCGGGTGCTTCAAAAATCCTTTTTGGAGGCTACCCGCCTGATCCTCCAAACCGGCACCATGATCCAGGCCAGCAAGGTCGAGAAGGCGACGAGCATGCCCATTGGTCCGCCAAAAAACTTTTGGAAAACAGCCCCTGTGTAACCCATCAGGGCCGATATGTCGAGTTTTAGTAAAATCAGAATCCTCGACAGGTCGATCGGGTTGAGCATGGAGGCGCCCATCGCAAAATCGTCAATGGGGTAGTCGCTGAACACGGCCAGCAGCAATAAGAAGAGACCATCGTACACCACCGCCAGCAGCAGCCAAACCAGGATGCCTATTCCAAATCCCCTGATGCGGTTTTCATTTTTCAAAGCGATAAAAAAGGCAATAGCAGAAAAAATGAACGAAAGGAAAATCCCCATCAGCAATACGGTGGAAAAATTGAAAATTTCTCCCGATAAAAAAATACCATACAATATAAACGGCACTCCAACACCAACCAGCAAACTCGCCGTCAAGGATAACGCAACGCCCAGGTATTGTCCCAGAAAAATACTGGTCCGTTTGATCGGCTGTGCTAAAAGCAACTCCGTAAACTCCCGGGAATTGTAATAATACATGATGCCAAACATCGTGGCGATCAAGGGCACCAGCACCAGCACTACATTCATCAGGGTGATGGTCACTTTCGACAAATCGTTGCTCAGCCACAGCAAAGCAAGGGTGAATATCAGGTAGAAACCGGCGTACACAAATGTCCAGCGGCTGCGGATGAGGTCGGAAAAACTGTATTTGAGTATTTTGTACATGGTCGAAGATTGGATGAAAAAATGATAGAATCAGCGGATCAATTATCTGCCGGCAATGGGCTGGCCGTCGGCATGGCCATCGGCTCCATGTCTTTCACCGCAATGGCTTTTCCCTTTTGCTGCAGCATCATCGAAGCGATGGCTTTTTCCAAAGTGGGTTCTTTAAACTGTTCTTTCAATGTCCGGAGACCACCTCGGAAATGAATGGTGCCCTCCAGCAGGAAAATAATTTCGTCGGCCATGTCTTCCACAAAACCCATAATGTGGGTGGTGATGAGAATGGTCTTTCCCCGTTGTTTTTCCCGCCAGATCAACTCTTTCAGGTGCAACATGGCCACCGGATCGAGGCCGGCGGTCGGCTCATCCAGAATCAGGTACGGGGTGTCGTACATAAAGGCCAGGACGAGGTTGATCTTCTGGCGGGTGCCGCCGGAGAGGTTGGACAGGCGTTTGTCCAGGTGGGGCTGCAGGTCAAACAGCCGGATCAGTTCCTCATTGCTGGCCGGGCTTTGCCGCAGGTCTTTGACCATGCTGAAAAGCTCCCGGGGGGTCAGGTTTTCCGGAAAACGGGCGATTTGCGGCAGGTAGCTCAGCCGCTCCCGATAGGTCCACTTTCCCGAAATATTTTCTCCGTCGAGGCAGATGCAGCCGCTGTCGGGCAGGACCATGCCGAGCAGGCATTTGATCAGGGTCGTTTTGCCCGATCCGTTGGGACCAAGTACGGCAATGATGCCGGGCTGGTCGAAGTGCAGATCGATGCCTTTGAGAACCTCGTTCTTGCCAAATTTTTTGTGAAGGTGTTGTATCGTTATCATTTTGGACGGTTGACGGTTGACGGTCGACGGTGGACGGTAGACGGGCGTTCGGAATCCCCTCTACCGTTTACCGTTTACCGTCTATCGTAAATTTCTTCATGGCGGGACTGTTGTCCACCACGTTTGCCGGGGTGAAAACCGGACTGACTTTTTCTGAAAAATTGATAATGTCGACAAACAGGCTGCGGAGCAATACCATTGCCTCCGGTGTTTCATTGACTACATAATTGAATAGTTTGACAGGGCGGTACGGCACGTCGCCGATGCCGTCCCGGTCGAGGTCGTAGCCGCTGTAATCACTCCAGTAATTGCCATCGAAGCCATTGTCGTTGGCGTTGTTTTTCAACGACAATTCAAAGGTGTTGGAGAGGAAGTTATTGCCGCTCACCACATTGTCGAGACAACCCCCGGACATTTTGATTGCCCAGCCATTGCGGATAAAATCGTTTTGCAGGTAATTGATCCGGGTGGACCCTTCGACGTAAATGCCGATGGTGTTTTCCCGGAAAATATTGTTGCGAATATCAGCGTCGTAGATCTCCTTCAGCAGCATGCCATAACTGGCCTTTCCCCAATTGTACTCAAAGACATTTTCCAGCATGTTTATTTTTTTGGAAAACATGACGGCCACGCCAGCCCCGTTGCGCCGGAAGGTATTGTTGAGGTAGTCATCATCATTGGAAAACATGAAATGCAGACCATAGCGGAGGTTGTCTTCACTGGTATTGCACCGGATCACGCTGTTGTCCACAAATTCCAGATAGATACCGTCGCGGTGGTTGCGGACCAGGTTGTTTTCTATTGTCACCCTTTTACAATACCACAGGTGGATGGCGTTGCCCGAAGAGGATTCCTCGAATGCCTCTCCGATCACCTCGTTGCCACTGACGAGCCCGTCACTGGCGTGTTCGAGATAAATGCCGAAGAAAGTATTCAGCAGGCGGTTGTTTTTGATGGTGAAATGTTTAGCCTTTTTCACCCGGATACCCGCCCGGTCTTCCAGGTAGCTGGTGCCGACGTTTTTGATCACAAAACCTTCCACGGTAACGCCATGGGCGATGATGGTCAATATTTCCGACTGGTTGTTGCCATCCAGTACCGGAAATCCCAATCCCCTCAGGTGAATTTTTTTATCGATCACGATCTTGCCCTCAGCGTAAATGCCCGGGTGGACCAAAACTTCGTCGCCGTCCTGTGCTTCGGCAATGGCCGTCGTCAGGGTGTGGTATGTGCAAGTTGGGCACACCTCCAGCGTTTTTGCGAAAGCAAAATGACCAAAGCCGCTCAGTACCATTATCAGGAAGATGGTTCGCATGAAAAGTGGATTTTAAAATATGAAGGGATTGCAGACGGTCTGCCCATCCCTCCATACCATATTTTTGTCAATTTGGGGGCAACATTACCTTGTCCACCACATGCACCACACCGTTGGATGCCTGCACGGTGCCGAGGATTTTAGCCCCTCCGACGACCCAGGTGTCGCCCTCCTTCTTCACGTCCACATAATGGCCGCTGGCCTGGTAGAGCTTCATGCCGTCTTTCAGGAGTGCACCCTGATAGTTGCCGGGGGAGGCGTGGTACTTGATGATGGCCGCCAGTTTCGATTTGTTCTCCGGCTTCAGGAGGTCTTCTACCGTGCCGGCAGGCAGGGCGTCGAAGGCGGCATTGGTCGGAGCAAATACGGTGAGCGGACCAGCGTTGACCAGTACGTTTTCCAGGCTGGCCGCCTGCACGGCTGCAACCAGGGTGGTGTGGTCTTTGGAGCCGATGGCCACTTGCAGCACATTTTGAGCTGATTCATCGTCCGAGACGGCAGCCTGACCTTTGAGAGGGGCAGAAGATGCATCTGCGGATGCAATCTGGTTGGAGTCCGGCGAGGTGGCAACGTCGCCTCCGCAAGCGCAGAAGAACAATGTGGCTGCCAGGAAGACAGAAAATACATGCAATGCTTTCATGATATTGTTATTTATGGTGAAAAATGGTTCATTGCTTCGTTGTGATCGGTTGTTCCCCGGAGCCTGGTCACTGCCTGACTATTCCATTTTCAATCAAATACACCCTTACCTCTTCCCAGCCAAACACCTCCCCACCTTTGGCTTGTTGCATTTCCAGGGCTGCTGACCGGTCATTGAATGCCGTGAGAAATGCGCCCATCGGACTGGGAAGGTTTTTGGAAATGAGGTAGTGGCAGGTAGTAGCATCGGTCAGTTTCCCGGGAGCGTGATAGTCGTTGACCATCAGGAAAGCGAACGGTTTGTCCTTTTCCTTTTCGGTAAAATTTATCAGACATTCAATGGCGTCAAACTTGTAGACCTTGCCTTTGGCCGTGACGGCCTCTGCACCATACTGAGCATCCACGATGGTCATTTTGCAAAAGTCACAGGCATCGGCACCGTAGTCGATGGGTTCAACCGAGGGCTGACAAGCTGTGAGCAGTGCTGGTAGTGCCAATAGCAGTAGTTTTTTCATTTTTATGGTCAAATTTTGATTTCAGCCACCAGGCTAAAAAGGCAAAGAAAATGGACACCCCAGCCAGATATCCGCTGATATGAGGCATAGAGATCGCCGTGAAATTCAGGATCATTTTTGTGCCGATCAGGGGTGGCTGGAACGATGCCCCCGGTATTTTTATCGGCGCTTTGTCGCTCAGCGAATGGCCATAATCGTATTCCCATAAATAGAAATCGTAAATGCCGGCGATAGCGAGCAGCATCATCAAAATGCCCCAGGCCAGAAACAGTTGCCGCTTGTTGACAGCCGCCGCTGCCACTCCCAGCACGACCATTCCAATGACGATGTAGGGAAAATATTTCAACTCCGGAATGGCATCCGGCTCGATGTTTTTCATGCCTACATAGTGGTTCAGGATGTTGATGTTTTGAATCGTACTCGGCTCTTCCCCTCCAATCTTGTTGATCCAGATGTGCATCGTTACGCCATCGGGGTATTGAGGGGCTATGAGCGTGATCCGCCACATGGGAAACAGAAAGAGCGTCAAGAGACCCAGAGAGGCGAGGATCATTAAAATTCTTGGAAGATTTTTCATTTCAATGAATGAATGAATGA
>JBFIJS010000133.1:0-8488 GCA_041600595.1 Saprospiraceae bacterium
TCTCCAACCCTAAAAAGTGTTCCAGTTTTCTTAGATGGAGCTTTAGCCAAATAAAAAAGCCCACCGGCCAATGAATCGACCGGTGGGCTATCGTTATTTCCTAAGCTGGAGAAGTATTATTTCACCTTAAAGGCTTTCTTAACCGCCTTCACATAGTCCAACTTTTCCCAGGTAAAAGTCTCTACTTTTTTCTTGATCGTTTTACCAGAACCATCGGTAAAAGAAACGGTCTTCTTTTCCGGTGTCCGGCCCATATGTCCGTAAGCGGCCGTTTCAGAATAAATAGGTGTCCGCAATTTCAGGCGTTTTTCAATTGCGTAAGGTCGCATATCGAAAAGCTTCTCAACTATTTTAGCGATCTCACTATCCTTCATGTCCACCTTCGCAGATCCATACGTATTTACATAAATGTTGGTTGGTTTAGCCACCCCGATGGCGTAGGAAACCTGCACCAGCACTTCATTGCAAACACCCGCTGCCACCAGGTTTTTAGCAATGTGCCGTGTGGCATAAGCGGCAGAACGGTCCACTTTTGAAGGGTCTTTACCGGAAAAGGCTCCACCACCGTGGGCACCTTTGCCACCGTAGGTGTCCACGATGATTTTCCGGCCGGTCAGACCTGTATCACCGTGCGGGCCACCGATGACGAACTTGCCGGTCGGGTTTACGTGGTAGGTAATTTTATCATTGAACAATGCCTGCACCTTCTTCGAACACTGCTTGACCACCAGCGGAATCACGATCTTTACCACATCTTCTTTGATCTGCTTCAGCATGGCTTCGTCCTTGTCAAACTCGTCGTGCTGTGTCGAGACCACAATCGTGTCGATCCGCAACGGTACATTGTCATCGCTGTACTCAATCGTCACCTGCGACTTGGCATCCGGACGCAGGTACTTCATTTTCTTACCCGCCTTGCGAATATCCGCCATTACTTGTAGTATTTTATGGGAAAGGTCGAGCGCCAACGGCATGTATGTATCGGTCTCGTTGGTGGCATAACCGAACATCATCCCCTGGTCGCCAGCGCCCTGGTCTTCCGGGTTCTTGCGTTCTACTCCCTGGTTGATATCCGGGGACTGTTCGTGGATGGCCGACAACACCCCGCAGGAATGAGCTTCGAACATATACTCTGACTTGGTGTACCCGATCCGCTTGATTACGTCCCGGGCAATCTGCTGCACGTCGAGATAGGTCTTCGTTTTTACCTCGCCGGCCAGCACCACCTGACCGGTCGTGACGAGCGTCTCACATGCTACTTTTGAGCTGGGGTCGAAGGCGATGAAGTGGTCCACCAGGGCATCGGAAATCTGATCGGATACTTTGTCGGGGTGCCCTTCCGACACACTTTCGCTGGTAAATAGATATGGCATTTTTTTTAATGGTTAATGGTCAATGCTCAATGGCCAGTGGACCTTTCTGAATAGATTTCCACCTGTTTTCATTGAGCATTCAGCATTGCTTATAAGGATTATTTCAAATGAAAAGATGAATGAACAAACCGGAGGTTGAAAAGACGGGCAAACCGAAATTACGCACTCCCCATTCACCAATATTCATTCACCCTTTATTAAGGGGTGGCAAAGATAGGATTTTGGATGAAATTGATGTTTTTTGGGAAAATATTATCAGTGACCGTGAAGTCTGCCGGTTTTGTACGGGGAATGTTAAGCGTGCCTGGGTGGCAAAGACACCACTTCAGTTGAAAAGCGGCTCCTGCAGCCATCGTGTACTCGGGGCATTCAATGTCCCGGAAAACGACCGAACCGGAACCAGCCAGTTATTGATTTTACGTTGCAACTAAAAAGGCACTGCTCTGTTTTTTTGTGGTGTACGACAAAAGCGTTTTCTACTTTTGCACGCAATTTTCAAAATCATTGCAACCATTTATCACCCCGTCCGGGAGATACTTCAGAAACTAACTAATTGAACTTTGATTAAATTTTCCAAACATATTTTAAAAAATGGCCTTCGGGTCATTTTGCACGAAGACGACAGCACCCCCATGGTAGCTGTGAATGTACTCTACAACGTTGGCAGCAAGGATGAGTCCCCTGACAAGACCGGTTTTGCCCACCTGTTCGAGCATCTCATGTTTGGCGGCTCGGTCAATGCTCCCGATTTTGATGAGCCTATCCAAATGGCAGGCGGAGAAAATAACGCATTTACCAATAGTGACGTGACCAATTTCTACGACACAATGCCCGCCGAAAATCTGGAACTGGCGCTTTGGCTGGAAAGTGATCGCATGTTGCAATTGAATTTTGATGACAAATCACTGGATGTGCAACGCAAAGTGGTGGTCGAGGAATTCAAAGAAACTTGTCTGAATGAGCCCTATGGCGATGTGTGGCACCACCTCTCCGATATGGCTTACAAGGTCCACCCGTACCAATGGCCCACCATCGGTAAAGTGCCCAGGCACGTGGAAGATGCCACCCTCGAAGATGTCAAATCCTTTTTTTACAAATTTTACCGGCCAAATAATGCCATTCTGGTAGTAGCTGGAAAAATAGAAGAGCAAGACGCTCTGGCAAAAGTGGAAAAATGGTTCGGCAGCATTCCTGCGGGAGCACCCTACGTCCGCCAATTGCCCGCCGAACCACCCCAGCAGCAAATGGTCGACCGCATCGCTGAATCCCCCAATGCACCGGTCGATGCCATCTATCTCGCTTTTCACAGCTGTGCCCGCGGGGATAAAGACTTCCACGCCATCGATCTCCTGTCCGACGTTTTGGGTAATGGACCCTCTTCCCGACTATACCGGCGCCTGTTGAAAGAAGAAGAACTGTTTTCCAATATTGACTGCTACATCTCGGGGAGCATCGAGCCAGGTCTCTTTATTCTGGAGGGCAAACCTTCTGAAGGCGTTTCGCTGGAACAAGCCGAAGCTGCTCTGTGGCAGGAACTGGAAGCATTGAAGAACGAGCCGATCCCCGCCAAAGAACTGCAAAAGCTGAAGAACAAGTCCGAGTCTACCCTCATTTTCTCGGAGGTGAATATCCTGAACAAAGCGATCAATCTCGCCTTTTTTGAGCTGCTCGGCGATGCCGACCTGATTAACCAGGAAGCGGAGAAATATCAGCAAATAACCGTGGAGGATATCCAGCGGGTAGCTCAGGAAATATTTACCCGGGAGAATTGTTCCCGGTTGATTTACCGCGCCAAAAAAGCCTGACCCTCCCTGCATTCCCTGATAAAAAAAGCCCCTCCCCAGCGAACTGAGGAGGAGACCAATCCCAAAAACCGAGTTACTAATTCTTTGACCGCTGAACGGCAGACGGTAAACGGCCAATGGTGTGAGCACCGCTGGCCGTTCGCCGTTTACCACCCGCTATCAGAACCTCGTCATTTTTTTGGTTGATGTATGCGTTGGCGTCTCAAGACGGTAATAGAAAATACCATTGCCAGGCAGAGCTACTTCATCGATTCTTATTTCGTGGTAACCCTGACCATAGTGGCCACTGACTGTTTTCCTTACCTTACCTGAAACATCGTAGATCGTCAGGGAAGCGTTGGCGGCCTCCGGCAAATGAAATCCGATAATGGTGTTATCGTTGAATGGGTTGGGAACGTTTTGATACAACTGGAAAGAGCTGGCAACACCGGCTTTTCCGCTAAAAGCCAGATTGACCGGGTGGACCGTACCGTCCGATTCATAACTCTCCGCAACGGTCAGGCGGGAATTCATACCGATCATTTCACTCAGCCTGCCTTCCGCAGTGGCCTTGAACGTCAGGCTAAACAAAGGAGCATCTTCGCTGGTACCTGCCTCCAATACCCGGAACCAACTGGCGGTAATGAGCCCTGATTCCAGATGTGCCAGGCCAAAATTGGCTTCGGTCATGTCCACACCGGGAATGATGGTTTCCAGTTCGAGTTTTTCCCGGTCAAAACTCAGTGTAAACTGGTAGGCCATGATATCAGTCAACGCTGCCGTTATATCGATGGTAAATGATTCACCTGCCTGGACCTGTCTTTCTGCCGTGGTGAAAACCACTTCACTTTCGGCGCTGCGATCATCGGCCGATGCTACAAGACTGCCGGTGGCTGTATTGTTGAGGTCACCTATTTTCACCGCCACAAAGTTGGGAGATTGGTTGTTGCCGGTGAAATTGTTGATGTTGTAAACCTCGGGGAACACTTCTTCCCACGGGTTGGTCGGATTGGGGAAAACGTAATCCTTATCGACAAACCGCCAGGAGGTGTTATTTGGAAATGCAGGGTTGATGTAGAGGATGACCTTACGGATTTCTACCACATCAAAAGTAGTGACGGCACCGCTTTTATTAGCATCGGCCGCAATCAGTTTGTAAGGCGAATCCAATGGTTCAATACCAAGAATATGTCTTTGCAGGAAGTATAAATCCAGCGTGGTCACCCCGTTCAACGGGTCCTTATCCAGCTGGGGCGTAAGCGTATAATCCTGACCGACGGGCACGTTATCAAAATTGAATACTCCCTGGTCGTTGGTCATGGACATGCTGTTCATATTACCGCTCAGTTCTACCATAACCTCCTCAATAGCCATGTTGCCTTCACTGGTAACGGCACCGCTCATGTTCACCAGCGGACTGCCACATGCGTTCATATTATCCTGCACCACGACAAACGTCGAGCAGAAATCCTGATTGCCGGCGGCATCGGTTACCCAAACATCCACGGCGTTTTGCCCAATCTGGCTACAGTCAAAAATGGTATCGGTATCGGCGGTATTAGCAGTAAATGAGAACAACAGGTCAGCTCTGGGGGTACAGTTATCGGTCGAACTACCTTCTTCCAGTTGGTTGACATTTACCGGAATCATCCCCGTTTGCATCAACTCGACGATCAGACCATTGACACAGTAGGCCGTCGGGTTCTGGCAATCTTCAATGGTGAAAAGGAAGGAGCAGTTACCGGTATTACCACAGCCATCGTAAGCCGTGTAGCTAATCTGATGGGTACCCGTCGGGTAATCATTATTGGTGTTTTGTCCACTTCCGGAAACAGCGTATCCACCAGGATCGGGCAGGCCATCGTTGTACAGATCGACGGTCCAGGTGTAGGTCAATAAGTTGTCATCGGTACAGGCATCCGTTGCCGAAACGGTCAGGTCGGGGGCCAGGTCCGAGCAATCGCTTTTGAAATTACAGAAGGTCACATTGTTACAACCGGAGAAGGTCGGCCCTTCCTGATCCATCACGACTATCGTCTGCACTTTTGACCAAACCCCGGGGCTGTTGGGATTGTTGGGCTGGTACTGACACCAGTCGATGACATACCAACGGCGCTCTATTTTCACACAGGCATTGTTAGCCGTCAGATAAAGGTCCGGGTCTTGTCCGTAAACCAGTTGCTGACAACCGTTGGAAGCCGGGAAAGTAGGGATACCGGTGACCGATGGATCGACGAGTGCATTACATGAATTGATAATCGTATCATTGGGAAATACAATATTTGCTCCAGTGAACGGATTGTTGTTCTGCACAGTAATAGTCTGCACGCAAAAATTAGAGGCTCCTCCGGGATCAGTTACCAGGTAGGTACGGGAAATAACCCCGGAGCCACATGACACTTGCCCAACGTCAGAACTGACGACCGTAATGGCTGCGCCACAATTGTCCTGCGCCAGTCCGTCGAGAGCTCCCTGCAGGGCCGGGTCTGTCACTACTTCACCCACCACATTGGGGTCGGAATAATTATCGCCGCAAAACAGGGTCACGTTGGGCGGGCAGGTAATGCTCGGTCCGCTGATATCCTGTACTTCCACCTGAACGTTACAGGTGTTGGTGTTGCCGTGGCAATCCCAAACCCGCAGCGTAACGGGGATAGTTTGTCCGACATCTTCACAGCAAAACTCAATATAACTACGATAGGTCAGGTTGTCGGCTATCCCGCAGTTGTCGGTTGCCCGGCGCACATCAAAACGGTCGATGCAGCAGTTGTCGGTGCTGCCATCGTCAAAAGAGGTGGCATTGGCAAAAGCATAACCCGTATTGTCCAGCGCCACGACGGTAAACTGATCACAAATGGGTGTCGGCTGCGTCTGATCCTCTACGGTAATATTCATCGAGACCGTTGATTGATTTCCACAATCATCCGATACTTTTATATCAATTTTATGAGTGCCAAGCGGCAGGCCGGGCGCTGGTATCTGACCACCATTGCCCGCAATCGGGCCCACCGGAGTAAAAATAAAGACCGAATAGCCGGAACAATCAGCAGCCGTAATGGCAGGAATCACCGGGCGGGCCCGGCAGCCAGGCATATTGGCGTTGACGGTCAGGTCGGCAGGCGTGGTCACCACAGGCGCTGTTTTGTCGGTATATTCAATCACCTGGGTGCATCTCCACGGGTTGTCCACAAAATTCAGTGGAAGGCACCAATCCATAATCGTCCAGGTCCGGATAACTTTATAAGTTACGCCACAGCTGCCGATGATCTGATCACTAAAGGAAGAGCTGATATTACAGATCGAATTGGAGCCATCGGTAATGTCGTAAGTTTCTCCGTCGATAACCGCCGTCGGATAACCCGTGTTGGCCGGGCTCAAATCAGGATCTACTCCAATCTCACATTCGATAGTGGTATTCGCCGGACAAACGGGTGTGATGTCCGTCAGCAACGTGCGGTCGATCACGATAATCTGGTTGCAGGAACTGACATTGCCCAATTCATCCACCGCCGTCCAGATCCGCATAATCACCGAAGTGAAAGTATCCTGGCAAGTGCCCTGCGTTTCCATATCCAGGTAATTGTAGGTAAAATCGTTACAATCGATAAACGTAACGTCGGGGATCACCCCACCCTCCGAGACGGGTCGAACATCGGCGAGGCAGCTGACACGTGACGTATCACAGCCCTGAATCAGGGGACCGCTTTTATCCTCGATGGTGACTTCTCCCCAGCCGGTCATGCCCGTTTCGATATTGGTGACCGTGTAAGAAATGGTTTGACCCACATAATACTGACCAATATAATTGCTGCCGGTATTTTCCACATTCACCACAAAGTCGTCGTAACAGCCATAGTTGCCTTCCAGCACCATCTCGGGCAGAAGAAACATTTCACAGGTAGAAGGAATAGAAATAATCAGGTTGTCATCCGTGATAATAGCCGGGCTGTTTGGCGTGTATTCTATCACGTTGACGTTGAAGGTACAAGTATCACTTTGAAATGGAAAAGGGCCTGTCAGGTTGAAGGCCGCAAATGACAAGGTGGTCGTTCCTATCGGAAATTGATCGCCCGGCTGATAACCGGTACCATCAATTTGCTGAATGGATGGGACGTAGCTCCCCCCATTGGCACTCGCAGTAATACTGAAATTGACATTCGTCTCGCATTCGCCGGGGCCAAGATTGTAAGTAAGATTGCCGGGGCAATAAATAGTAGGGGTTTGCGCAAGGAGGCAGTTAGTAATAAGAAATAGGCATACTACCGCCAAAAAGGGTAGAACTCGTTGCATGGGACTCCGCTTTTGGTTAAAGATTCAAATTCGTTAATGCAGCTGATAATTGCCGGCAGGCGGTTCGTTGTCTCCATGAATGGACAACCCAAAGCCCGGTGACTACTGGTCAGCTGTTTTCTTTGCCGCCATGACTTTTTATGTTTTTGGAAAAAACAAAAACCGCCAAAGCATAAAGCGAGGTCAAAAATTTTCAGGTTGGAAAGTTTATCCCTTGTTGTCGGATTAGATTTGGAAAAGGGTTAAAAGGCGAGTTTGGTATCAAAAAAATAACATATAAAAATAATGATGCAAAGGTACAAGGCCCCCTCTGCCCGCCGTTACCCGCCGTTAGGTATTTTTTTAATTTATAAAAATTTACATCTGTAAAAAGGTAGTTTACGCAGAAAACCACCCAAATCACCTACGGACATAAACGACCGGTGGGCCTGTTTTACGGGCCATTTACGGGCCCCAAAAAATCATACAAACCGCTTTCGCCACGTACTATTTTCCGGAAAAACAACGAAAAATAAAAAGCCCCGTCACCTGCCTGAAGCGACTTCTCAGGACCGGCGTTCTATTCCAGTTTGCTGTTGATGATCTCCACCAGTGCTTTGGTAAATGCCGGCGTTTGATCGGCCCGCATATGCGACCACTCCGGCAACTCAAACCCCTGCAATTCGGGGTGGTCCTCAAAATGAACGCCGGGACAACCCGTTTCCCGGAGGAGGCGGTCCCAGTATTTTTCGCGGGGATGATAGTGCTCTTCCAATGGTCGGTATGCTCCGCTGGAAGGAGGCCGGATAAAAATCATTTTACCGCCCCGTTGTTTGAGCTGCTGCACATTTTCGTTGATGCGGAGGAAGAAGGAGTCCAACTCGGTAGGTCGCCAGGTTTCTATTTCCGGGTGCAACTCCCGGTATTCGCCTTTCAGCATTTTTTCTGTGCCCTCCTGGTAAGCAGAAGCGGTCATACGGGGAGCATCCAAAGCGCTGAAACCCAACCATATTTTCTGAATGCGCTGGGCATAAGCCGTATCAGTGAGCAAGCGATCCCACA
>JBFIJS010000134.1:0-8486 GCA_041600595.1 Saprospiraceae bacterium
AAATCATTCTATCATTGAAAAGTCTCGAACAAACCTGGCGCTGGTACGGCCCAAATGACAACGTGAGCCTGGCAGACGTGCGGCAGGCCGGGGCAACGGGCGTTGTCACGGCATTGCATCACATCCCGAACGGGGAGGTATGGTCCGTGGAAGAAATTCAGAAGAGAAAATCACAGATCGAGGCGGCCGGGCTGACGTGGTCGGTCGTGGAGAGCATCCCCGTGCATGAGGACATCAAACGAGCTTCGGGAAACTACCGGCAGCACATCGAAAATTACAAGCAGAGCATCCGCAACCTGGCAGCCTGCGGCGTGCGCATCGTCACCTACAATTTCATGCCCGTGCTGGACTGGTCGAGGACGGAATTGGACTACCCGATGCCGGATGGTTCCACCGCTTTGTTTTTTGAAAAAAGCGCCTTTGCCGCCTTCGAGTTGTTCATCCTGAAAAGGCCAAACGCCGCTGCGGACTACAGCGAAGCAGAGCAACAAAAAGCCGGGGAACGCTTCGACGCCATGCCGGAAGCGGACAAGGAAAGGCTGACGAGAAACATCATCGCAGGTCTGCCCGGCGGCACGACGGAGGGCGTTTTGGATTTGCGGAAATTCCAGGCCATTCTGGACACCTACCAGGACGTGGATGCCGGTGCCTTGCGGCAAAACCTTGTTTATTTTCTGGAGCAAATAACGCCTGTAGCCGAGGAGGTCGGGGTGAAACTGGCCATCCATCCCGACGACCCACCGTTCCCGCTGCTGGGCCTGCCCCGCATCTTCAGCACGGCGCAGGATGTGCGTTTTATTTTTGAAAAAGTAAAATCACCTGCCAATGGTTTGTGCTTTTGCACCGGTTCGTTCGGGGTACGGCCTGACAACGACCTGCCCGCCATGGCGAGCGAATTCGGGCACCGCATCCACTTCATCCACCTGCGTTCCACCAGGCGGGATGCCGAAGGCAACTTCTTCGAAGCCGACCACCTGGACGGCGATGTGGATATGTTCGCCGTGATGAAAAACCTGCTGAAAGCAGCCGGTGAGCAAAATTGTCACATCCCCATGCGCCCCGACCACGGCCACAAAATGCTGGATGATTTGGGTAAAAAAACGAACCCGGGCTACTCGGCGATTGGCCGCTTGCGAGGATTGGCAGAATTGAGAGGGTTGGAGTTGGGGATTTTGCGGAGTGGTGTTTAATCGTCTGCCAAAGCCTGTTTGATATTGAAAACGACTCAAATTCAAAATAAGAATTGATATGATTTTAAATCGGTTAATGACGCTTTTGGGTGTTATGCTATTTATTGGTTTGAATAGTGTGAGCGGGCAGTCAAGGCCCAACATACTTTTTATTGCCATCGATGACCTCAATGATTATGTCAATTGCTTAAAAGGGTCAGTCAGCGTGCCCACCCCAAATATCGACCGCCTTGCGTCCAAAGGCACCTTGTTTACCAATGCCCATTCACAGGCACCACTTTGCGGCCCCTCGAGGGCGTGTATCATGACCGGGATATATCCGTCAAACAGCGGCAACTACCTCATGATGAAAGATGAGGATATTATGAAAGGGTCTCCGCATATGGCAAACGCCGTTTTTATGCCTGATTATTTTGAGAAACACGGGTACAAGACCATGGCAGTAGGGAAAATTTATCATGAAGGTGATGCAGCAAGGACTTTTGATGAATATGGCGGAAAACTTTCATGGTATGGCCCAAAGCCGAAAGAGCGGATGAAATATGACCCATCCAAAATGCCTGAAAAGACAGGTAATACCCAAACAGATTGGGGCCCCTATCCGGAACATGACAGTATCATGATGGATTACCAGTACGCTCACTGGACTATTGAAAAACTGCAGGAAAAACATGAAAAACCCTTTTTTCTTGCGGTTGGGTTTATTCGGCCACATGTGCCCTGGCATGTCCCTCAACAATGGTTCGACATGTTTCCTTTGGATGCTATTCAGCTTCCTCCTTACAAACCGGATGATTTTGATGATATCCCTGCATTTGCCGCTTTGGTTGCAGACGCCCCGATGATGCCAACGACGGAAGAAATGATTGCATCAGGCCAATGGAAAGAGGTCGTGCAGGCTTACATGGCTTGTGTGGCATTCGTGGATGCACAGGTAGGCCGGGTCCTGGATGCTCTTGAAAGTTCTGATTACGCTGACAATACAATTGTGGTGCTTTGGTCAGATCATGGATACCACCTGGGCGAGAAAAACAGATTTGCCAAACAGGCCTTGTGGGAACGTGATACCAGAGTTCCATTGATATTCAGCTTGCCCGGAGAGAAGGAAGCCGCTATTTGCAAGGCTCCTGTTCAGTTGGTGGACATATATCCCACATTGATCGATTTATGCCGGCTACCGAAATTAGACATGTTGGATGGGCATTCCCTGACTCCTTTGATTGCCAGACCCGGCAAAGCATGGAAACACAAGGCACTGTCATTTTACGGTGAAGGCAATGTTGCAGTGAGGAGTGACAGGTTCAGACTGATGCAGTATGAAGATGGGTCCAAAGAACTTTATGATATGCTTCAAGACCCAAATGAATGGACGAACCTGGCAAATGACAAGGAATATAAAAAGATGGTAATGAAACTCATGAAATGTGTACCCAGAAAATGGGCTCCATTGTCTAAGCATTCCAGGTACGAATTCAATAAATACTTCATTGAGAAGTCAAACAGGAAATGACATGCAGAATATATACCTCCTGATTCTACCGCTATGCTTATTATTTGACAGTGAATATTGCTTTTCACAAGAACAAGTCTTGTACAAACAGATTGATTCTACAGAATTATTTTTAGAAATATACAAACCTGAGGAGTTTGATTCATCCGGCACTTACCCGGCCATGATTTTCTTTTTTGGAGGCGGATGGAACCGTGGTAAAAGAGATCATTTCTTGCATCATGCAAAATACTTTTCCAAAAGAGGAATGGTCTGCTTTCTGGCTGACTACCGGACCAAATATCAAAACAACACAAGCCCATTTGAATCCCTTCAGGATGCCAAATCCGCAGTAAGGTTTGTCAGAAAGAATGCGTCAGATTTTTGCATAGACCCTGCCATGATTGTTGCTTCAGGTGGTTCTGCCGGCGGTCACCTGGCTGCTGCTACAGCATTAATTGAGGATTACAATGAACACACGGATGATTTGTCAATTAGTTGTGTCCCAAATGCCCTGGTGCTTTTCAACCCGGTTATTGATAATGGCCCCGGAGGATATGGGTATGAAAGGATTGGAGATGAATACAAGAAGTTTTCACCGCTTCATAACATCAAAAAGGGAGCACCTCCGACTATTATTTTCCTGGGAACCGATGACAAACATATTCCTGTAGAAACAGCCAGGTATTACAAAATGGTCATGAATAAAGTTGAGAGCAGATGCGATCTGAAATTATATGAAGGAGCGAAGCATGGGTTTTTCAACCATGAACATTCCGAATATTATCAGGCAACTGTTCTTGAAGCTGATGATTTTTTGCAATCGCTTGGAATCCTGCAGCGCAACCTGGAAAATAAATAAGAACAAATGAGACCAATGCATACCTTCGGATTTTGGGCTTTGATTGCAGTTTTTCTTCTAAAAACGGTAGTTACCTTTTCACAGGAGAGTTCGGGGAATCCCAAAATGAACATCCTTTTCATCGCCGTGGATGACCTGAGAACCGAATTGAACTGTTATGGCGAGTCTTTGATGAAAACACCGAATATTGACAGGTTGGCTGGAGAGGGGCTTTTGTTCCAAAGGGCTTATTGCCAACAGGCCATTTGTATGCCATCACGGGCAAGTATTCTGAGCGGAGTAAGGCCCGAATACCATAAATTGTACAGTGGCGACCCTCTGGAAAAGCTTGCACCCGATATCGTCACTATGAACGAGCTTTTTGCCGGCAATGGATATCATGTTGAAGCCATTGGCAAGGTTTATCACTATGAGTCTGACCATTTAAAGCAATTTGGTGACAGGTGGCACGACCCCACTGAAAACTATGAAGGAAGGGGATATATAACGGAAGAAGCAATAGCTGAATTAGCTGCAAACAACAAATTCAATCCGGGCAAAAAAGAGAAAGGCCCGGCTTACGAAATGGCTGATGTTCCTGACAACCACTACATCGATGGTGCGAATACCGATTACGCCATTTCCAGGCTTAGGGCCTTAAAAGAAAAGAACCAGCCATTTTTTATGGCACTCGGTTTTCACAGACCGCATTTGCCCTGGTGTGCACCGAAGAAATATTGGGATATGTACCCGATAGAAGAAGTGTCCTTAAGCCCGGCACCGGATTATCCAACAAATCTTACTCCGTATTCATTGACAAATTGGGGTGAACTACGGGGGTACTTTGGCATTCCTCAGGGAGAGGATCAAATTCCTGATGAATTGGCCATTCAATTGCGCAGGGCCTACTATGCAAGCGTGAGCTATGTCGATGCTCAATTGGGTAGAGTGATGGAGGTACTGAAAGAATATGGCCTGAAGGAAAACACAATCATTGTCTTGTGGGGAGATCATGGCTATAAATTAGGTGATCACCATGCATGGAGTAAGCACACTAATTTTGAAATAGACGCACGGGTTCCGCTAATAATTAGTGTGCCGAACATGGCCAATCCGGGTTGGCAAACCTATTCTTTTGCAGAGTTGGTTGACTTGTATCCTACACTATGCGATCTGGCCGGGATTGATCAGCCTGAACATCTGCAAGGAGAAAGCCTGGTTCCGGTCATTGAGAACCCTCAGGTTCAAATAAAAGATGCTGCCTATAGTATTTTCCCCCGAAACCGTACAAAAGAGGAGGAAACGATAACAGGCTTTAGCATCCGTACCCAACAATTCAGATATACTGAATGGATTCACATTGCCTCGGGGCTCATGCTTGCTTCCGAGTTGTACGACCACAAGATCGATTCGTTAGAAAACTTTAATGTTACGGGGGCGAAATCGAATGCTTCGACGGTCAGGATATTATCTGAGAAAATTCATGAGAAATTCGATGAGGCTATTCCCGGTTTGAAAGACCAGCCTGATATTATCTTGTATAAGCCGGCTCATTTGCTATATGCCAAACAATTGTATGAGCAAGAGAAAGCGCCATTTGTCGAGTTGGTAAACGACCTGAAATCCGATGCAGATGAATTGCTTGCAGTAGAACCCTTTTCTGTGATGCAGAAAAAAATGATACCACCGAGCAACGACAAGCATGATTATTATAGTATGGGCATTTATTGGTGGCCCAATCCGGACACCAAAGACGGATTGCCATACGTTCGGCATGATGGCAAGAAAAATCCTGAGTATGATGATTACGATGGAGTGGCCATACGCAAAATGTCCGAGGCAGTATTTACCCTGTCGCTGGCATATTTTTATACTGCTCATGAACCTTATGCGAAAAAAGCAAACGACCTCATTTACGCATGGTTTATTAACCCGGAAACTAAAATGAACCCGCACCTTGAATTCGGACAGGCAATACCAGGTCTTGTAGAAGGCAGAGGGATTGGTATCATTGAAACAGGGAATCTTTTAAAGATTGTCAATGCGGCCGGTTTCCTTAAAAGCTCAACTTATTTCTCTTCTTCCAATTATCAAAGTCTGCAAAAATGGTTCAAGGATTACAATTATTGGCTGGTCACAAGCCAAAAAGGATGGGATGAGCGCATGTGGCACAATAACCATGGTTCGTCCTATGATAGCCAGGTCGCAGGATTTTCTCTTTTTGTGGGTGAGGATTCTATTGCCGCATTAATTCTGGATTCAGTTATTGTAAAACGAATCAATCGGCAAATTGAACCGGATGGTAGTCAGCCCTGGGAATTGGAAAGAACAAAGTCTATGAGTTACAGCATTAAAAATTTAGAACACTTAATGGAAAATGCCATAATAGCAGAACATTATGGCATTGACCTATGGAATTATGAATCTGAAGACGGCCGGTCCATAAAGCACGCTGTTCGGTTCCTGATACCATATATGCTGGGTGAAAAAGAATGGCCCCACACGCAGTACGGGGGAATCGAAAGTAAAATGGAAGATTTCAAAGAATTAATCTGGATTGCAAACCAATATTTAGATGATGAGCTTATTCAAAAAGCATTTGATCAATTGTGCTCAGGCGATGAAAAACCTTTGAAGATCAATCTTTTATACCCTGTGTTTAACGGAACGATGAAAATGGATGCCAGGTAACATGAAATTGCCTGCGGGGGCTTGAATTGGGGATTTTGTACTTGAAAACGCAGGCGTACAAATGCTCGGGAGGCGGGCGTATTCGGTGGCGCCTTTCAGGGTCAGATGCGTGTTGTCCACCTTGCCGTCGGGGAATTTTTCGAATTTCCCGGCTTCCACCCTTTGGTGTCGAGTTTGGATTTCATTGAAATTCTAAAAAACACTATCTCTGCTACCCCGATTATCAATCCCAATAGGGAATGACAAAGCGGGAGAAGTCATCGTCAACCTGCTTTCCAACGCATTCAGCCGGGCATTCAAAAAAGAATTCAACCTCACACCGACGGAGTACCTGAATAATTTGCCGTCAGCTGAGTCACCGGATGACGGTGGGGTTAGAGAAAGGTTTTCGGTGAATTGAGGGGGTTACTTCCCGATACAGAAAATAATCGTTGCAGTCAATTCCTATATTTACAATTTTTTAAGTCAAAAAAATTAATTCATAGATACAAAAGGTACAGTATAGAATCATCCATGCTGTATGATCTTGAAAAAGACAAGGATAAAAACAGGAATGTTGTTGATCGACCAGCCTACCGGGAAGTAGCAGGAAAGTTAAATACCTGTTTAAAGGAAGTAAAAGATGCTTCCTCTAAACTCAAATCCAATTTAAGCGCAATATGAAACGACGAACTTTTATACGAACCACCGCAACCGGCGCTGCTGCGTTTTCCCTTGCGGGGCTACCTTTATCTGCAAAAAATTACCGGCGTATTCTCGGAGCCAACGACCGTATTCGTTGCGCGATGCTGGGCTGCTACCGTCGCTTTCCGGGCCTGTTGGAGGGATTGGCCGGAGCCGGCAATATTGACATAACTTACGTCTCCGATGTGGATGCCCGCCGGCAGGAAGCCGGTGCCGAAAAAGTAAAAGAAGCCCTGGGCCAAACACCCAAACAGGAGAAGGACATGCGCAAGATCTTCGCCCAATCGGATGTCGATGCCGTGTTCCATGCTACGCCCGATCACTGGCACGCGTTGGGGACGGTCCTCTCGCTCCAGGCCGGAAAGCATGTGTATGTGGAAAAACCCTGCAGCCACAATCCGCGTGAAAATGAGCTACTCATCAAGTGGCAGCAGCATACCGGACTGGTCGTACAAATGGGCGCTCAGCAGCGTTCTGCACCGGAGACCAGGGAGATCATTCAGGAAATACATCAGGGCGCTATCGGCGAAGCTTACCTGGCCACCGCTTTTTACACCAACAGCAGAGGGCGTGTGCCAAATGCCAATAAAGTCCCGGTTCCGGATTACCTCGACTGGGAGTTATTCCAGGGCCCCGCTCCCCGAACGGATTTTATCGACATCATCGGTGATTATAACTGGCATTGGTTCTGGCACTGGGGCACCGCCGAAACGGGCAACAATGCTACCCACGAACTGGATGTTGCGCGCTGGGCACTACAGCTCAAATATCCCAAAGAAGTTTACGTCAACGCCGCAAAAAACCACTTCAAAGATGATCCCTGGACCATGTACGATACGATGGATGCCACGCTCAACTTCCCAGGTGGTAAGACGGTCAAATGGGATGGGAAAAGTCGCTCGGGCCATTCCACCTATGGATCCGGGAGGGGGACGATCATTTATGGTTCGGAAGGCAGTGTGTTTGTCAACAGGGACGGATACAAGTTGTATGATCGAAAGGGAACCCTCCTTCGGGAACGGAAAGGTGCTCCCGAAGAAGGTACAGCCCTTGGCGGAGGTGGCAGTATGACGACACTGCATATAAAAAATTTCCTCGAAGCCATCCGGGGAAAAGACAAACTGAATTGTCCCATTGAAGAAGGGGCGGTTAGTACCCATCTTTGTCACTATGCCAATATCTCGTACCGAATGGGGAATAAAATGTTGGCCATTGATCCGGTTACCGGCCGTTTCCGCGATAAAAAAGTAATGAAAAAATACTGGAGCCGGGAGTACGAGAAAGGCTGGCGTCCGGAGGAGGTATAAATTCCATTACGGGTTTACTTCCTGTGCACCCGTAATTTAATTTGCATGTCTCAATGTTAAGTGAGCGGGGCACTTGAAGTGACCCGCTCAAAAGGGTCTGCAAATACATCAGAAAACTTAATTGTCAGTGCACCCATAATCAAATCAATAAATAATGAAAGAAAAACCTATCACTTATCTAATAGGACTATTACTTGTTATAACAGCCTCCTTTACCAGCTTTTCCCAAAATAAGGACGGCTGGCAGGACCTGTTTAACGGAAAAAACCTGGACGGCTGGCAGC
>JBFIJS010000135.1:0-8430 GCA_041600595.1 Saprospiraceae bacterium
AACCCCTTAAGGGCCTCCCAAGATGATGCAAAAAGATCGGCAAATGCACCGGCCCGCATGCTATGACGCTTAATAAGTACGGGATTCGGGGTACGTACGGGGCACCTCCATTTCGCCTCAACCCACCGCTTTACCCTCCGGCTGGCAAAACAAATTTCCGGGTAAAACCCTGCCCCCTGTTATCCGCCACGAACAACGTATAAAACCCGGCTGGTAAATGAGAGAGGCTCACGCTGTTTTCGGGGCCGTTTATTTTTTCCAATAAAAAAACCTGGCCCGTCAGTCCGATGACCCGGACGGATAGCTCCCGGTTATCAGACTGCCGGATAAAAGCAGTTTTGTCAAATACCTCCACCTGAACATTCGTCAGGGAGCGGTTGCCGGCCCGGGTTTGGTTCACCAAATCACAATTGACCGGACTGTTGCCCAGCTCGATCGTCGTCGTGCCGGTGAGGTCTTTTCCGGCCAGGCCGGGGAAGTCGGCGTCAAACTTATAGGCCCGGAAATTCGAGTTATTATTGGCGTTTTGACCCTGGGTGTAAGGAGTGTCGCCATTCAGGGGGATAACATATTCCCAGACTTTGGTTTTGTTTTCATCAATTTCAAAAATGAGCCCCGAAGAGCCGACGTTGACGAGTGTGTTGCCATTTGGCAGGCGCTGCGCATTGGAGAGGTAGGGGGAATAAAAATTTTGACCGGGTGCATTTCCATAAATCCAATCCGCATTTATTGGTCCGAACGGTTCGCCCTCGTTGATGATATAGCCACCGTTGGGGGTTCGGGGTGGTACCAGTATTTCGACGGTGGAAAAATCGGGGCCGGGACGTCCATTGCCATTATTGTAGATCATGATCTTTCCGGTGCCTTCCAGACCTGGCCGAATCCAGTGAACGCCATGTTGACCAAACAGCACCTGATCATCGACCGGTGCCCGCTGGTAAGCGGAGCCATTCCCCCAACGATACAGCAAGTCGCCGCCCTTGCCATAAAGACCACCTTCGTGCGAAGCCGCTTCGGCGGTGGTGGTGCTATGATCCAGAATCCAGATTTCATCAGAGTTGCGGACGGAGATTAAGATTTGGTCTAACCCCTCATGGTAGTCGATGGCGTTGAAATGGTTCCAGTCGCGGGTCGAGTTGGAGTTGCTGCTGTTGAGTTCGGGCAGATTAATATCGAACAATTCAGGATGGTCGGCCACGACGCCGTAATTTAATTTAGTAGAATCAAAATCCTGGATGTAGTGGTCCTTGATCTGCCATTCCCAGACGATGTTGGCGTCGCTGCTACCGACGGGTTCCAGCTCGACAATCCGTTCCGACCACATATAGCCTTCGGGGGCTATTTCGTTGGGGTTGCGGCCCATTTCGATGAGTTCATCGGTAAAAACCAGTTCCCAGGTCAGTACCAAAATATTTCCATTAGGCATATAAACGGCATCGTGGTGGGAGAGCCAGGTGTCGGTGTTGATCTCATAGGACCAGAGCGTGTTGTTATCCCAGTCCACCAATTCCAGCCCGCCGGCGTTGCTGGCAGATGTGAACGGACCTTGCACCGGTACCTTGTAGGTTCGCAACATTAATCCATTTTCCAGAAAATAGGCAGCCAGCCCCGGCCGGGTGCCCCGATCCCACCGGTTGATCAGGTAGCCGCAATCGTCCACCAAATAGGCCCGGGTGCCGGAAAAAGGCGAGAAAAAGGTATAACCTGGTGTGGAGTTATTATCCGTGTAGGTGACGCCGACCGTCTGGGCAGGAAGGTGCAGGATGAAACAAAAAAGTAGCAGGAAAGTGAGGGAGCAGCGCAGGTGCATAAGCTGAAATTTTAAGGATTTTTCGAAGAGGGGCAAGGTATAAACTTGACCTGTTAATACCGGCTGATTGCACGGTTTTTATCCGGAAAATGACAGTTCTTTGTCCGGCAGCAGTCTCCGGCAGCTCAGGAGGGCGATGTAGAAAGGCCGGCATGGACTGGTTCGCAATTTCTGGCAAGTTTTCATTTCCTGGCATCAACAGGTGACCGGAGGTTGTGATTGGAGTTTGTAACCTACCTTTGGCTGAAATAAAAAAACGATCAGTATGGAATACCGTGCAATAGTCGAAGACGTTTACCGGGAGGTTTTGGCCCTGGAAGACCAAGGGCTACTGGCTTCCTATATTCCGGAACTGGCGAGTGTGAATCCGGCGCATTTTGGGGTGCATGTTTCCACCGTTCAGGGCACCGGGTTTGGTATTGGGGATTACCGCAAAAAATTCTCCATTCAGAGTATCGCCAAGGTTCTTTCGTTGTGTTTGGCTTATCAAATGTTGGGGGAAAAAATCTGGTCCAGGCTGGGGGTTGAGCCATCCGGGACGGCTTTCAATTCCCTGGTCCAATTGGAAACGGACAACGGAATTCCCCGCAATCCTTTTATCAACGCCGGGGCGCTGGTGATCTGTGATATTCTCATCAGTCAACTGACCCAACCGAAAGAAGCATTTCTGGCTTTTATCCGGGAAGTAGCCGACCATGCAGGTTTGCATTTTTCGCCACGTATAGCGGAGTCGGAAAAATCGGTTGGCTACCGGAATGTGGCGCTGTGTAATTTCATCAAATCGTTTGGCAATATTAAAAACGAGCCGGAAGAAGTGCTGGACTTTTACTTCGATATGTGTTCGTTGGAAATGAACTGCGAGGAGCTGTCCCGCACCTTTTTGTTTCTCGCCAACGGTGGCCGAAAATCAGGCAGTCAGACGAGTGTTCTCAACGGCAGTCAAACCAAACGGATCAATGCCCTGATGCAAACCTGTGGCTTCTACGATGAGTCGGGGGAGTTTGCGTTCAAGGTTGGATTGCCGGGCAAAAGCGGGGTGGGAGGGGGCATCATTGCGGTGCATCCACATCAATACACCATCGCCGTTTGGAGTCCCGGATTAAATGCAAAAGGTAATTCGTACCGGGGCATGCGTTTTTTGGAAACATTTACCACTAAAACCGCTTCTTCTATATTTTGAAAAAATAGCCTTCGTAAGAGGGAAAGGCCATGCAGGGAGCTTGACAATATTGATACAAAGGAGCGTTGGGACAGCAGCGCATCAGTGTGTTGGGAGGCGATCTTTTAAAACGATTTAATCTGGTGATCGATCAACAGCATAGCTTCCTGTATCTGAAACCAAGTGTTTATTTTGACCAACCTTTTGCAACCGAATGAACGGTTTTACAATTCCTTCAATTGGTCCTGCACCCTCTTGATCAGCATGGTCATCATGCGGCGGCGTAGTTCGGCCTCGTCGCCCAGGTAATCTTCCCATTCTGTTTCGGTAAAATGCCCAACCACAATGCCCGTCAGCAGGCTGCGAAAGCGGAGGTCTTTTTGCACTGCTTGTTCGATGTAGGCTTTTTGCTGGTTGTGTTTCAATTTGTAAAACACGCCTTTTCGTTGTTCGAAATATTGCCGGAAAACAAGGAGCAACAGGTCGTTTTGAAATTTAAGGATAGGGCGCAGCGTCTCGTTTTGAAACAGCTCGGCCGGGCTGCTGTCTTCGTTCCGCTCTACATCCGGTAAAGATGGGCGGAGGTCTATAAGTTGATCGTCTCGTTGTGATTGCATAAATTGCATAACAATTTTGCTGGTGTTCTGTTTCATCAGTATAAAAAACAGGTCATGTTACATCACCAAATTCACAGAGCGGGAGACGATCGGCCCTGGCTCGTGTTTATTCACGGGGCTGGCGGCGCCATTGCCACCTGGCGCTACCAGACGGATGCGTTCAAGCCTTTTTTCAATTTGCTGCTGCTCGATCTGCGGGACCACGGCCTTTCCAAAAATATCGAACCTGCCTATCCGGTTTACAATTTCAACATCGTTTGCGACGACATTCTGGTGGTCATCGATCATTTAGGTATCGAAAAAGCCAACTTTATTTCGCTGTCGCTGGGCAGTGCCATCCTGCAACAACTGGAACAAAAACGGCCGGAACTGATCGATAAGATGATCATGGCCGGTGGTATTTTCCGGGCGACACTCAAAATGAAGATTTTAGTTTGGCTGGCCTTGTTTTTCAATCATTTCATTCCTTACCGCCAGATGTACACCCTTTTTTCCCTGGTTATTTTACCCAAAAAAAACCACCAGAAATCGAGGCGTCTGTACCGGATGTTTGCCCGAAAGCTGACCCAAAAAGAGTATTTGAAATGGGTGGGGTTGTACGATGAATTTTTCAAAGTGCTCGATCAATATTTTCACCGCCAACTCAAAAAAGTCAGCCTCATCGTCATGGGCGATGAAGACCATGTTTTTTTTAAGGCGGCTAAAAAATTTGCCGCCAGGCAAGAAAAAGTGACCCTGGTGGTATTTGAGAAATGCGGCCATATCTGCAACGTAGAGCAATGGCAGAAATTTAACCAGGAAGCATTGCGCTTTTTGCTGCCCTTAGCCCCTTCCTGACCGGATCAACGGTATTTTTCACCCACCTACTCGCTGCGGAGACTGTCAACCGGATTGGCCAGTGCGGCACGGATACTTTGGAGACTCACCGTCACGAAGGCGATGCCAACGGCCACCAGGCCCGTCAGTAAAAAGACCCACCACGGAAAGGCCACGGCGAAAGCAAAACCCTTCAGCCATTTTCCCATAAAATAATACGCCAGCGGAGCGGCAATCACCAGGGCCGTCAGGACCAGGGCGATCATATCTTTGGAAAGTAAACCAACCACCTGAATGGCCGAAGCTCCCAAAACCTTGCGGATGCTGATCTCCTTGGATCGCTGGGTGACGGTAAAATAGGCCAGTCCAAACAGGCCCAGACAAGACACCAGAATGGCCAGCCCGGTAGCGGTATTGATTAATTTGGCAATACGAGCTTCGGACTTGTACATTTTTTCGATGGTCTCGTTCAGTACCAGATGCCGCATGTCCGCATCGCCATAAACTGCTCTCCATACTGTTTCGATTTTAGCCATTGTTTCGGGAAAAGGTTTTTCCCGGGCAATTTTCACCGCCACGGTCCAGGCGTTCGACGGCAGTGCGGTAATGGCGACGGGGGGTATGGCATGGTGCAAAGACCGTATATGAAAGTCTTTCACCACCCCGACGACCGGGATGTCGGAATCGCCGTATTTAACCGTTGTACCAACGGCATCGGCGGGAGTGGCGAATCCCATTTCTTCCGACAGGGTTTCGTTGATGATAAATTCTTTCAGGGTGTCTGAGGGCAGGAGGTTGCGGCCCGCCAATAGTTGGATGTCGTACAGTTGCAGATAGGCCGTATCCACGTAGCGGAAATGCGCCTCCGTTTCAACCAGCTCGCCGTTTTGCAAAAAGTCGATAAAAGAAGTTTGGTAGCCAAGATCGATGGGGGGCTTGTTTTGCAGAGCCGTCGATTTCACTTCCGGCAATTGCTGAAGTTGTTCCTGAAAAACCCGCTGTTTGGATTTGTCGAGACCCCACGTTGGAAAATAAACCACGTTATCCTGGTCGAAACCGAGGTCTTTTTGCAGCGCAAAATTCATCTGCTTACCAATAACGATGGCTCCGATGATGAAAGCCTGGGCCAGCACAAACTGGAAAACGATCAGGCCCCTGCGAAGCTGGGAAGAGTTTTTGCCAAAATTGCCCGCCGACTGGTTTTTGATGGCAAAGGCAGGATGAAAAGAAGACATGACAAAAGCCGGGTACAGTCCCGCTAATAAGGTCACCACTGCTACCGCTCCGATCAAAAACAAAAGAATCTGAGGCGACCAAAAGTCAAAGGTCAGTCCCGGCGGTAAAAAATCGGCAAAATACCGCAGGGCCAGTTCCGATAAGGCCATCGCCACCGGGATAGTGAGCAGGGTCAGCAAGCCGGTTTCGATTAAAAACTGGGCGGCCAGCTGGTTGCGGGAGGCCCCGATCACCTTGCGAACCCCCGCCTCTTTGGAGCGGTTGGTGGCCTGTACTGTGGAAAGATTGATAAAATTGATCGCCGCAATGAGCAACAACAACCCGGCAATGAGGATCAACCCAAACAAAGTAGGCCGATGTACCGGCATGCGGCTGCTGTCGAAAATACCCAATTGCTGATTGAAGTGCAGATCGGACAGCGGCTGCAGCACAAACTCCGTATCGTCCTCGGCTTCCTTGTCTATCGCCAGCCTTTGTGCTTTCAATGGCAACAGGTTCGATGTCATCGCTTCCTCCGACACTCCCTCCGAAACTTTGAGGAAAAATTGGTCGGCACTGCGCACGCTGTTCCATTCGTCCCGGGGAAATTCATCCTTGAGAAAAGTGCTGGCTATGGTTTGCGCTGAGATGAAATCATTGAACAGGAAGTCGGATCGAAAACCGGGATCCTGCAAAACACCGGCCACGGTCAGGTACAGACTGTCGCTGTAAATGATTGTTCGGCCCAGGGCTTCGCCGGCATTTTCCAGACCGAAATATTTTTTTGCCTTGTTTTCCGTCAGCACCAATTGGTTGGGTTCGGATAACGACTGGTCGGGACTGCCAAAGAGCCACTCGTAATTCTGGAGCAGGTCAAAATAAGCCGGACCGGTGATCACCACGTCTTTTTGGGTTTCAAATTTTTTTAAAGGGCTATGGGCACTTTCGCCGGGCACCTGCACGGTTGCCTGATAGGTATGTAAAAAACACTGAACATCGGTTCCTTTGATCGATGTGCCGGCCGTTTTTTCCACGCCGGTAGGGACACCGGGGTTGGCGCCCGAAAAGCTGCCGGTGAACTGAGTGTAAACCCGGTAAATCCGGTCGGCATCTGTTATTTGGCGGTTGTAGCCAAGTTCGTAGGCTGCCAGAAGAAAAACGGTCAGGCAGCCGGCAATCCCAATAGCCAGGCCAACGATGTTGATGCCCGTTTGCAATTTGTTTCTGCGGAGGTTTCGCCAGGCGGTTTTGACATTGTTTTGTAGCATGATAGAGAAGTAGTTAAAGGTGCGTGTGGCACTACCTGTGGATTGTTTTTAGAAAAAATCTAAGTTAATAAGCAAAGGTACAGGACAAATAAAGCCTGTAAAACAAATATTCTCCTCATTGTTTTCAACGGCCGTGCCATGCTGTTAACCAGTTGCTATTCAGTTTTTTATAAGAATAAACGAGTGGGTTTTTAGTAAAAAAGTGTTCATTTTTGAACGGCTGGTGTGCGCCTATGGAATACGCTCGCCTCCTGTTTATTTCGTTGCCCGTAACCATCCTTGTTTCACCCTGGCGAGGTTAAAAATTCCCACTCTACGATGTTGCGATTTTTCAGAAGGGAATACTGATTGCTGGTTGGCAAGCTCCGGCGGGGCGAAATATTATTACCGGATGTCTTTAATTTCGGTAAGGAAAACAAATTTTTTAGCTTTGAGGCATCGGTCAGCCCGGTATTATTGGGTAACCTCTGATGGATTATTCCGGGAGACAGGTCGGGGTAGCAAACTGACGGGGCTTTCAGCCTGGTCTTTACAGAGAAATAGCGCCTGCAGAATATAAATTCAAGACAAAAGAACAATTCCATAAAAACATGAAAAAAACCACCCTTGCCTATTTAATCCTCTTCCTTCTAACCATGGGCGTCACGTTCAGTTTCGGCTTTTATGGCCCGGAAAATCCACATCCCGACCCGCCACCAACCGAAGGCGAAAACGAAAATACACCGGAAGAAGCTTTTGATAAAATGATGCAGGTGCTTACGCACAAACGCTGTGTCAACTGTCATCCGGCCGGCAACCGGCCCCGACAGGGAGAGGACAGCCACCTCCATCATTTTGAAGTGCAGAGGGGGCCGGATAATCACGGCGTGGCTGCACTGCGCTGTGAAAGTTGTCACCAACGGGAAAACAACAACCTGTCCGGCGTGCCCGGTGCGCCGGAGTGGAGTCTCGCCCCCATCGAAATGGCGTGGGAAGGACTGAGCCGGGTAGAAATTGCCCGCTCTATGCTCGACCCGGCCAGAAATGGTGGCCGCAGCCTGGCAGAGACGGTGAAACACCTGACAGAACACGAACTGGTGCTCTGGGCCTGGGAACCCGGTGTCGATGCCAGTGGCCGACCTCGTGAAAAACCGCCCGTTCCCAAAGAGGAATACATCCGGGCCGTCAAAGATTGGGCCGCCGCCGGGGCACCGATTCCGGCTGAATGACCCGTCCACCGTCCACCTTCTAAATACATTCAACTATGAAAATTACTTTTAAAATAAATGGAGTAGAAAAAAACGTCGAAACGGACGGTAATACCCCCCTGCTGTGGGTCGTTCGCGATCTCCTCGACCTGAAAGGTACCAAGTTTGGTTGTGGTAAAGCCGCTTGTGGCGCCTGCACCCTCCACGTCGATGGAGAAGCCGTTCGCTCCTGTTCTTACGCAGTAAAATTTGCCGAAGGCAAAACTATCACCACGATAGAAGGGCTTTCCGAAGGGAATAACCTCCATCCGGTACAACAAGCCTGGAAGGAGGAAATTGTGCCACAATGTGGTTATTG
>JBFIJS010000136.1:0-8394 GCA_041600595.1 Saprospiraceae bacterium
GAAAAAGAGGCGCTTTTCCATGAGCTACTCGTACATCCGGCGATCAGAGAGGTGCGTAGTGCGGGACTGTTGATGGCGGTCGAACTGGCCGATTTTGCGACGATGCGACAAGTGCAAATGAAGTGTCTGGAAGAGGGCATTATCACCGACTGGTTCCTGTTCAACGATTGCAGCCTTCGGATTGCGCCGCCCCTGATCATTTCTCATGAAGAAATCCGGCAAGCCTGCAACATCATCCTCCGGGCGATTGCGGAAACAACGAAGTGAACTCGTTTTGCTTTTACCGTAAAAAAATGTAAAATTGGCACCCCAATCAATGGTTGACAGCGGGTGGCAGGCCAATGGTGTTCCCCTCTCAACCAATGGCCATCCAACCAAATCTCGATTATGAGCGTTGCAACCATTCCTTTCCACGTTACCGAAAACTACATTCAGGGCACATTCACCAAAACCAAAGGTCGCACCATGGACGTCATCAGCCCAATTGACGGCCGGGTCATCTCTTCCGTTCCCCTTTCGGGAAAAGAAGAACTGGACGCTGCCGTCAACGCGGCGCAAAAAGCTTTCCCCGGCTGGTCGGGCAGCACCATCAAAGAACGGGTGCAGGTCTTTTACCGCTTTCGTGCGCTGCTTGAGGAACGCATGGACGTCCTGTCCGAAATCATTGCCCTGGAAAACGGGAAAACATTTGCGGAAGCAAAAGCAGAAGTACTGAAAGGGATCGAACTCTGCGAATTTGCCTGTTCATTGCCTACACTCATCAGCGATGAAATACAGGAGGTCAGCAAAGGCGTGGAATGCCGCACCTCGCATGTCCCGCTGGGCGTGGTCGGTTGCATCACTCCGTTCAATTTCCCATTTATGGTGCCACTGTGGACCATCCCCAACGCCCTCGCCCTCGGCAATTGCATGGTGATGAAACCTTCGGAACTGGTGCCGCTGAGCGCTGGTCACATTGCCGAGTTACTGAAAGAGGCCGGCCTGCCCGATGGCGTTTTCAACGTTGTCAACGGCGACCGGGAAATAGTGGAGGCCATCTGCGACCATCCGGGCATCGAAGCGGTGTCTTTTGTTGGTTCCACGAAGGTCGCCAAAATCGTTTACCAACGGGCCACCGCCAACCTCAAACGGTGCCTGGCACTTGGCGGCGCCAAAAACCACCTTATTGTATTGCCCGACGCCAACCCGGCCATTTCCTCCGCCAACATCGCTGCCTCTATGTCGGGTTGTGCCGGACAACGCTGTATGGCTGCTTCGGCCATGGTAGCCGTGGGAAAAGTTGACCACATCATCCAACAGATTTGCGAAGAGTCGAAAAAGATCGTCCCCGGCGAAAACCTCGGCTCGGTCATTACCGCAGAAGCCAAAGCTCGCATCGAACGGTACATCGACGAGGCAGAAGCCGCCGGGGCCAGGGTACTGGTGGATGGCCGCAACGTTGTCGTGCCCGGTAAAGAAGATGGCTATTACGTTGGCCCAACAGTCATTGATTACGTGACGCCGGACATGGCCATTGCCAAAGAAGAAGTGTTCGGTCCGGTGCTCGCCATCATGCGGACGGACGATGTGGACGAAGCCATCCGCATTGAAAATGCTTCTAATTACGGCAATGCCTCTTCCGTTTTTACCGAAAGCGGCGGCATGGCCGATTATGTGATGGACCGGGTGAATGCAGGCATGGTCGGTGTAAATATCGGAGTGCCGGTGCCTCGTGAACCTTTCTCCTTCGGCGGCTGGAATGAGTCCCGCTTTGGCGTGGGAGACATCACCGGAAAGAGCTCCGTGGCCTTTTGGACAAAGCTGAAAAAGCGGACAACTAAATGGGACCCGAAGGCCTGGAAGGACTGGGCGAGCTGAGAGTTGTTTACTTAAATTGGCCTGACGTCTATTTCTGAAATATTGGAAAAGTCTTTTACATTGACCGTTGATATTTCCGAGACTTGATTGTTAATTGCAATAGACACAATTTCCAAATCAAACACTTTGTTGCCCTTTGGCTGATATTTCTGTAAAAGAGCTTCAAAAATAGATAGACTATTTGCGTCTGGAAACAGCAATTTGACATTGGATTGGATGCTTTGGTAAAAAGAAAAAACTTTTGCCAATGGCTCTCCCATTTTGGATAACACAGCAAAGAACTCAGAAACGTTTTTGGATGATGAATAAAACTCTAAATTCGTATTGTTTAAAAGGGAAACGGCTTTTTGATGGTAGATTGAACCCGAATCATAAGCATAGATAAAAACATTAGTGTCAACCAAGGTCTTAATCTTCGTAGGCATAATCACGGATATTTATGTGATCAAGTTTGCCACCCAAATCACCAATACCGAAAACCCAATCTTTCTTCGGAAGACTGTTTTTTTTCTTGTGTTGAAACTTGGGTTGGAAAGTAAAATCCTTAATACCACTTTCTTTCAACAAATTTAATAAACGCAAAAACTCATCTACCGTATTGAAATGAAGAGTGAATTCAGCTGTCATGATTTATTTTTTTTACAAAGAAAGCCAAATTATTTTGGCCTTCCAAATTTACCAATTTAATGCTTACCCCATAAAACCATAACCATTAAATAAATTCCATAGCCATGCATACCAATCAAACAACGACTAAAAAAGCTGAAATCCTCGAAAAACAAAAAAAATACCTCTGGCCCAACCACCTGCTTTATTACACGGAGCCGCTGCCGCTGGAGCGTGGCGACGGCATGTACGTCTGGGATGTGGAGGGCAAAAAATACCTCGACTTTTTCGGGGGCATACTGACGACCAGCGTGGGGCACAACCGGCCTGAAGTAACGCAGGCTGTACGGGAACAGGCGGAAAAACTCATCCATTCTTCCACGCTGTACCCAAACGAGACGCACGTCAATTTAGCCGAAAAAATGGCACAGCTGGCTCCCGGCAAATTGCAGGTTTCCTATTTCACCACTTCCGGAACAGATGCCGATGAAACCGCCGTTTTTTTGGCCAAAGGCCATACGGGTAATCAGGAAATCATCGCCCTGCGGCATGGTTACAGCGGCCGCTCTGCCCTGGGGATGAGCCTCACCGGACAAAGCACCTGGCGCATCGGCGGTTCCCATATCCTGGGCATCAAACATGCCCTGAATCCTTACTGCTATCGCTGCCCATTGAAAATGACTTACCCCGGTTGCGGTGTCGCCTGCGCTCAGGATGTGGAAGAAACAATCAAAACCACCACTTCGGGCCGCATTGCCGCGTTCATCGCCGAGCCGATACAGGGTGTGGGCGGGTTTATCACGCCACCGCCGGAGTATTTCAAAATCGTTTATGACATTGTGAAACATTACGGCGGGCTGACCATCGCCGACGAGGTGCAAACCGGTTTTGGCCGGACCGGGGATAAATGGTTCGGCATCGAACACTGGGATGTAGAACCGGACATCATCACCATGGCTAAAAGCATCGCCAACGGCTTTCCGCTTGGCAATACCATGACCACTCCCGAAATCGCCGAAAGTACCCGCGGCGCCGGCCTGACCATCAGCACATTTGGTGGCAACCCGGTTTCCTGTGCAGCCTCCCTGGCTACGATCGACGTGTTGGAGAAGGAAGCAACGCCGGAGCATAATGCCAAACTCGGGGCTATGCTCCGAGCCGGGCTGGAGGGTTTTAAAGAAAAATATACCTTCATCGGCGATGTACGCGGCATGGGCCTGATGCAGGGCCTCGAACTGGTAAAAGACCGCCAGAGCAAAGAGCCTTCCACCCAGGCAACGGCCCATCTTTTTGAGGCGACCCGGGAGTTGGGGTTGCTGATCGGCAAAGGCGGTTTGTACGGCAACGTGATCCGCATTTCACCCCCGATGACCGCCACGGAGGAAGATGTGGCCAGGGCGCTGGAATTGTTGGATAAGGCGCTGAAAAAAGTGCAGGCGGCCTTGTGAAAATTCATTTACAATAAAAAACCATTGAGACAATGAAAGACTACGTATCATTCGACATTCTGAGCGAAGGAACTATCATCGACCCCTCCATCGAGGTCATTTCTTTTCACATCAACAAAGAAGTAAACCGTATCCCGGTTGCGACAATTGTCATCAGAGAAGGCTATCATACTCCGGGTGACCCTTTAATTTCCGATTCCGATTTTTTTAGCCCGGGTAAAAAAATTGAAATAAAAGGAGGATGGGATGGGAAAAACACCACCCTGTTCAAAGGAATTGTTTCGCACCAACAATTACAATCAGGACCGGAGAACTTAACCCTGACCATCGGGTGCCGGGATGAAGCCGTGCAGCTTACCTCGCATAAGCGCCGTGCAAATTTCACCGAAAAAAAAGACAGCGACATCATCCGGGACATCTTGCACGATAACGGTATCACCAGTCAAGTGGAAGATACTTCTACGCAACACGGGCAGTTGGTACAAAATAATGTTTCGGATTGGGATTTCATCCTCGCAAGGGCAAAAGCCAACGGCCTGTTGGTCATTCCCGACGATGGAACGGTACACGTGAAAGCACCTGATCTTTCCGCCCAAAAAAAACTAACGCTGACCTATGGAGAAAACCTGATGGAGCTTGAAACAACAACGGTACCTTTTCACCAACAAGCAAAAAAGGTAGCTTATTCTGCGCTGCGCATGACCCGGGGACGGGTAAAAACGGAAGGTTTTGGCCCGATCAAACCAGGCGATCTGATGGAACTCAAAGAGGTAGGAAAACGCTTTAGCGGAACTGTTTTCGTCTCGGGTGTTCAACATGACTTTGCGGAGGGGAACTGGGACACCCATATCCGTTTTGGTTTCGATGAAAAATGGCCCGGAAAACAAGTCGAAGCCTCTTCGCCAACTGCTACTACGACATTGACTAACGGCGAAGATAAATCCCCTCAAAAAAGCTTGGAGACAGAAGGTGGAATGAAAATCCTGCTCGACGACGAAGCTAAAACCCTTTCTGTGGAAACCCCTGCGGGAAATAAAATCACGCTGAACGAGGATAGTCAGTCCATTTTGATCACCGATCAAAACCAAAATTCCATCAAAATGGATAACACCGGTATCGCCCTGCACAGTCCAAAAGACATCCATATCACCGCTGATGGAAATATCAACCTGGAAGCCACCCAGAACCTCAACCTGACTGGTTTGAAAATAGCCGCAGCCGCACAATCCGAACTGGACTTACAGGGAACGGCCAGTGCCAAACTCTCTTCTTCTGCGATTGTAGATGTGCAAGGGTCTTTGGTCAAAATAAATTGATGCCGCCTTCGGCAACGGAACTTTAACAAACTAAACCATCAGTCTATGCCACCAGCTGCCAGAATTACCGATATGCATACTTGCCCTATGACAACGGGAGTCGTCCCTCATGTTGGCGGGCCAATCGCCGGCCCCGGCGTCCCTACCGTTTTAATTGGCAACATGCCCGCTGCTGTGATGGGTGATATGGCCACCTGCACAGGACCACCCGACACTATCGTACAAGGCTCGGCAACGGTATTGATCGGTGGCAAGCCGGCAGCCCGTATGGGGGACACCACGGCCCACGGTGGCACCATTGTCTTGGGGCATCCGACAGTACTGATCGGCGGTTGATACCGGTTGATAGCAAATCACCGGAGCAAGGAACCAGGGTGTTGATTGCAACATACGCTCCGCTTCGATAAACGTCGGAGTACTTTCCCGTTCCGCTTCCGGCAGTCAGGTATTTGACGCATCGCTGCCATTTCACGTACTAATCCAAACCAACTTTAAACATGAAACCCGAGATCGTATACCTCACCGAAGATGTTTCCAACTCCCCGCTCTACAGCGAAGATTTTGCCCCGGTGCCTGCCAGTGAGCGCACCTGGGATAAATGGAATATCGCTGCCATCTGGGTGGGCATGGCCGTCTGTATACCGACCTACATGTTGGCCAGCAGCCTCATCGAGCAGGGGATGAACTGGTGGCAAGCGCTCCTGACCATCGTTTTGGGAAATATCATCGTGCTGATTCCCATGATTTTGAATGCACATGTGGGCACCAAATACGGCATCCCGCTCCCCGTTTTTTTACGGCTGAACTTTGGCGTGGACGGTGCCGTACTGGCGGCCCTGTTGCGGGGACTCGTGGCTTGTGGCTGGTTCGGCATCCAGACGTGGATCGGCGGGGCGGCCATATATCAATTGCTGCTGGCAGTTGTTCCTGAACTGGCGGAGAGCCTATACCTCGGTGATTTTATCGGCATCAATCTGGCGCAGTTTGGTTGCTTTTTGCTCTTCTGGTTCATCAATATGTACATCGTTTACAAAGGCATTGATTCCATTAAAAAACTGGAAACCTGGGCCGCACCTTTTCTCCTGATCATTGGCATTATCCTGTTGGGATGGGCCTGGCTGGAAGTTGGCTCGATGGGTGAAATACTGGATGCGTCGTACCAATTGGCGGCCACCTCGGAAGTTGATTTCTGGAAAATATTCTGGCCCGGCCTCACGGCCATGGTCGGCTTCTGGGCCACGCTTTCCCTCAATATTCCCGACTTCACCCGCTACGCAAAATCACAAAAAGACCAGATCTGGGGACAAATCATCGGACTGCCGGGCACGATGGCCATGTACTCTTTTATCGGCATCGCCGTCACGAGTGCCACGGTCTTGATTTTTGGCGAAGCCATCTGGGATCCGGTGGCCTTGCTGGGAAAATTTGACTCCCCCGTGGTGGTGATTATTTCCATGCTCGGCCTGACCATTGCAACCCTTTCTACCAACATTGCCGCCAATGTAGTTGCGCCTGCCAACAGTATCGCCAACATTTCTCCGAAAAAAATCAGCTTCCGCACGGGCGGCTACATCACGGGTGTCATTGGCATTTTGATTTTTCCCTGGAAATTACTGGCCGATCCGCATGGCTACATTTTCGTCTGGCTGATCGCCTACTCGGCCCTGCTCGGGGCGTTGGCCGGCATCATGATCTGTGATTATTATATTATTCGGAAAACGGAACTGGAACTGGCCGAATTATTCAAGGAAAACGGCCTTTACAAGGGATGGAACAAGCAGGCGTGGATCGCTTTTGTGTTGAGTATTCTGCCCGTACTCCCCGGGTTTTTGGCTACGATCCAGGTTGTTCCTGCCGAGCGCATTGGCAACTTCTGGATGGATTTATATTCCTACGCCTGGTTCGTGACGTTCTTCTTATCCCTCCTTATTTACCGGGTTCTGGAAAAAAGAAAGAACCATTAAAAACGAAAAAAGGGCGTGGGAAAACCCTGTACTTATTTAGCGCCATAGCATGCGGGCCGGTTCATTTACCGAGCTTTTTGCATCATCCTGGGCGGCCCTCAAGGGGTTTTTGGGGTGTGCCAAAAAGCGACAAACATGCTGCTCCGCATTTTCCAAATGCGAAAAAGTAGCGCTAAATAAATACAAACCCTCGCCCTTTTTTCGATATTTATTCCGATGACTATCGAACTGCAAACTGTAAAAAATGCTGACGGACTAATCCCTGCCACCCAAAATTGCCAGGAGGCGCAGGATTTCAATATACAACCAAATTAAGGTAACCAGCAGTCCCATCGCAGCAAACCACTCCATGTATTTGGGGGCGCCGTATTGTTCTCCTTTTTCAAACATATCGAAATCAAGCAGCAGGTTGAGAGCCGCTACCCCGATGATAACGACGCTGATACCAATCCCCAACATGCCGCCTTCGTGCAGAAAAGGCACACTCATGCCAAACATACTGAGCACCCAGCTCAACAGGTAAACGACCAGAATAGCCCCGGTCGCCATCATGACGCCGGACCTGAATTTCTCCGTTACTTTAATGATTCCGGTTTTATACAAAAACAGCATCATAAAGAGTACGGCAAAGGTCAGTGTAACAGCATGAAAGACGATCGCACCGCCAAAAGCGCCGGCGTACATCGCAGTGACCGAACCCACAAACAACCCTTCCAAAGCAGCGTAAATCGGTGCCAGCGTACCGGAAAGATGTCTTTTGAAGGAAGCAAAAATCACAACTGCCAGACCCCCGAAGATACCACCGTACAAGAACAGTGGGCTGGGTGACTGAAAGCTGATAGCAGAAGTGAGCAGCAGAATACCAAACAGGATGAACGACTTATTAACGGCTCCGGCAGCGGTCATTTTTTCGGCAATGACGTGGGAGTTGGTCATGTCTGCATCCAACACTTCATTGGAGCTGTTGCGGAGTGCCTCTTCTTTCAAAAAGGGGTTAGAAGAAGTCTGAAATCTATTTCTTGATGCCATAATTGAGGTTTATTTATTTTTATACTTCGCTGTAATAGGTGTTTGTGCATTTGCAAAATTAAGTTGAGTTGGTTGAGAAAATTAAGATGGTTGAAAACTCAACCCCCTAAATACCGTGTAATTTAAGTATGTTTAAAAAATGCGGAGCAGGAAAAGTCGCTCTTTTGGCAACAC